>NZ_JBWGPQ010000014.1:0-65316 GCF_056331585.1 Thermanaerothrix sp. | reverse complement strand
CATTGGCTTTTGCCCTATTGGGTATCTAAATATTAAAACTTTAAAAAGCCCTATTAGATTCTTGGTATTTTATAAGTATTTTGGGGAAAAGAAGAAATCTAGAAAAGAAAATGAACATAGGCTTGAAGAGTTTTTTCTATCATAATATCGGGATCAAAATTCTGAATTATGTGCTGTCTTCCGGCTTTACCCATTTCTTTTCTTAGCTCCGGCGACTCGAGCACTGTTTCAATGGCTCTCGCTAATGCTTCTGGATTTGATGGAGGAACCAAATATCCACCTGGACCAACAATCTCTCTAGATGCTCCCGTATCCGTTGCGATAACAGGCACCTCACATGCCAGTGCTTCGGCCATAGGAAGACCAAACCCTTCAACTAAAGAGGGTGAAACATAAACATCGGCCATAGAGTAGATCAGTGGAAGTTGATCTTCAGATACATACCCAAGTTCTATCACTTTGATTCCAAGTTTATTAGCCAACTTCATGATCCTGGCCCTATATGTATCGTCTTGCCACCGTCCTATTAAGAGGAGAAGATACGGTTTCTTTATCAGCCTCAAAGCCTGAACCAGTGTCTCTATACCTTTTCTAGGGTTAATAAAACCGGCGAAAAGGATTACTTTTTCTGTTTGATCGATATGATAGCGGTACCGTATATCTGTGTTGTTTACGGGCTTAAAGTAGTTAGTATCTATTCCATGGGGGGTCAAGAGCATTTTTGAGTCGGGGACATAATAGTGCTTGACATACTCGTTTTGAGTTGAATGGCTTACAGCCATTAGCCCTTTGGCGCGCTTTAGAGCCGGTATCTCAGCGAAGTTTTGAGAGTACCAGTAATAAAGTGATTTTAGGATCTTTTGGGCACCTTTAATATTCTGGTGTTTTAGGATTGAACGACGTTGACGGAATGAGTGATGAAGGGTGGCGACAAAATCTCCGAAGAATGGATAGGCGAAATAGATATCCCAAAAATGTACAACTGCGCTTCTCTTGCGAACTAGCTCATAAACCGTTCTTGAAGCCAAAACTGAGTATGCGATCCAATTTAAGGGAGTAAGTGCAAGCCGATATATGATAAGATTTCTCTCGGTTGCTCTCTCAACAGTTATTCCGCGAGAATCTGGAACAGCAGAAACAACTGTGACTCGATGTTCCCTTTGAACTAACGCATCAACTAATCGTTCTCCACTAATATCAAAACCAGAAAAGCGGTATGGTCTAAAACCAAGTGTAATAAAAACTATCTCCATAGGGAATTCTCAATCAGCGTTGTGCTAAGAGGCGGTCAAGAATATTTTTCATTTTATTTGTGATCACGTTTTCGCTACAACATTCATGGTAACGTTTGTAACCAGAGTAAGCAATTTCATGTCTTAATGTTTCATTTCTCCATAACATTTGAATCGCGTCAGCCAAACTCAGAGGGTCGTCACCTGGGCATAAAACTGCGTGCTGATAGTTGCTTAAAATTCGCCTGTTTGGAGGCGTATCCGTTGCTATCAAAGGTTTTCTCATGGCTAGGATTTGATATACTTTTCCTGGTACAACAAGATCTGCCTTGGGTGAGCGAGCGAAGTGTCCGCCTAAACAAATATCCGATTTCTCAATTTCATGTACTAGGTTGGGTAATGATAATGGAGGAACAAATATCACATTAGACAGCGATCTTTCTTCCGCATATGCCCTTACTTTTTTATAAGAAGGCCCATTACCTATCAATCTAAAAATAAAATCCTTTGATCGGCGTCCTAGAATCTCGGCTGCCTGGACTACAATATCTGCTCCATGCAGGGGTTGATAGGTAGAATAAAAGAGAACAACACATTTCTTGGATCTTTCTTCAATCTTCCTGTACTTGGGATAAAAAAGATCTTCGTTGCATCCGACAGGGAGAACTTCGATTTTCGCGATAGGGATTTGGAGTACCTCAGCGAAGTAGCAAGCATGCTCTGGAGTGTCGAGTAAGATCTTATTGGCTAGACTGCAACTCTTCTGGTCCAACCAATAAGCGAATCTTCCGCCAGGGCTATGAGGAGCAAACACACGGCGGTCAAAGCACATAGTGTTAAATGTAGATATGAATGCGTCAAACAGAATCGGAGATTGTGTTACTCTTCCTAACCACCATGCTAATAATTGTCCATAAAAGCCAATGAAGATAAAATCAAACTGTTCTCTTTGGGTGACACGAGGAGCAGCCCAAAGGGTTTGTAGGATTGAGCGCTTGAGTATTGATACCCTCTGGCTGGCAAATGAAGAATCCAGACCCCAAGTAACGACATTGAATCCTAAACGTTTAAGTGCTCTATAAACTACTTGGTTTCGTTGGTATGTGATTTCTCTCCCTGACAGAAAGAGAACCTTCATTGGTTAGTTATCCTTGAATATATTGAAAGAAGCAACCACATTATGAAACTATATGCAGTAACTGTCAATTGGAATCAGTATGAACTAACGGAGAGATGTATCGTCTCCTTGTTCCGAGCGGGCTTGAATGAAAGACAATTAATTGTGGTAGACAACGGCTCAGATGACGATTCACTAAATCGACTAAAGCGTAGATTTGGAGACACGATCGTTCAAATCGCAAATTCGGAGAATCAAGGCTATGTACTCGCGGTCAATCAAGGTATTGAACACGCATTAGCCTTAGGTGCTGACTGGGTTCTTATTATCAATAATGATACTTATGTAGCCGAATCGTTCCTTGAGCATTTGATGCCAGTGCTCAACCAGGGTTTGTTTGCAATCCTAGGCCCAGTAATTTTCTATGCTGATGATCCCCGTCGAGTTTGGTATTTGGGTGATCGGCTTATTAATGGGACTTTACTAACTTGGGGTTTATTGCGTAACCAATTCATTAGTCCGAATTTACCCCCGATCGTTGAGGTTGATTTTGTGAGCGGTTGCGGAATGTTAGTGAGGAGAGATGTGTTTGAGAATATAGGAGTATTTGATCCATTGTACGAAATGTATACTGAAGAGGTTGATTTTTGCTGGCGGGCGCGCAAAGCGGGTTACAAATTTGCTTGTGTAACCCAGGCTCACATGTGGCACGTGGTCTCTGCAACCGCTTCAAGAGATAAACCTCGAACGAGATATTTAAGGGTGAGAAACCAGATATGGTTCTATCGAAAATATGCCAAGGGTGGACAACGACTTCTTCTGTTTATATTTTCCTTACTAAAGATGCTTTATATTTCTCCTGGCGATATAATATCTTTCCAAGGCGCGTTACTTAAGGCAACCGCTGCAGGTTGGTTTGATGGGTGGTTTATTCCACAAATGTCCTTAAGGAAATATCAAAGGTAAAAACGGGATGGAATATTCAAGTTGTAATCTTTGTGGCAGTAACGATTTTGTATTGATCTATAGCATCCCAGATCACTTATTAGCCCACAAGTATCCGTCTTACCAGTTTGTCCGGTGTCGGCAGTGTGGATTGGTTTACCAGAATCCACGTCCTACGAGTGAGGAGATAACAAAATTCTATCCAGAGCATTATGAATCATATCAAATTCCACAACCAAGGTCATGGTTTTTGAGAAATATATATCAGTATGGGCTGAAAAAAAGAGCTAAGTTTGTTCTCAAGCATAAGAAAAGTGGCAGATTACTGGATATAGGTTGTGGTCCGGGATTGTTTCTTCACGAAATGGATAAGTTTGGGGGGTGGGAGACTTTTGGTGTAGAGGTAAGTCCCTATGCTGCAGATATGGCACGGAATCAGTTTGGGTTGTCGGTGTTTTGTGGCACACTAGAACAGGCAAATTTTCCCGGTAGTTACTTTGATGCAGTAACTATGTGGGATGTCCTCGAACATTTATATGACCCATCTTCCACACTAAGAGAGATAAATCGTATTTTAAAACCGGATGGTATTTTAGTTATCCGGGTACCCAACCTTGATAGCCTTGATGCGAAACTTTTTGGTAAATATTGGGCAGGATGGGATGCGCCGCGACACTTGTTTGTTCTTGGAAAGAAGTCACTGAAGGCGCTGTTGAACAAAGGCGGCTTTGATGTTGTGGAGTTTAGTTCGAGAAGTGGAAGTTATCCCACTTTCTTGCTAAGCCTACGATTTTGGTTGGAAGGTAGTGGGCTTGGTAACTCAATTTTTGTTCATCGTGTAGTTCAATTCCTATATCATCCAGTAACGCGAGTGCTAACCGCTCCTCTTTTTTTTATTCCTACACTTTGGCAGCTTGGTCCCCTTCTTGTGGTTGTGGCTCAAAAAGGAGAGGTTCTAAAAGATGATTGAAATAAGACATCCAGGGATTGAAAAACTATTGGATTCAACCTCTGTATATGATGACATATATCAAAAGAAGGGTATTCTTCACCGCGACTCCCTATACCTTCTAATCATCAAATTTCTCAAACCACAGCAAAATAAACTTCTATTGGATGTATCTTGCGGCGAGGGCAGACTGGTAGAGTTGGCAAATGCGATGGGGCTAACAGCGGTTGGTGTGGATATTTCCATGGCAGCATTGATTAAGGCGCGGAAAGACCGTTTTTCGAGTTTTGTGAATGGCGACGGCGAGAATTTACCCTTTGAGAGTCATTCCGTAGATTATGTTACTAGTGTAGGAAGTCTGGAGCATTATCTTGAACCTGCCCGGGGGGTTAGAGAAATTGCTCGAGTTTTGAAACCCGATGGGCGAGCATGTCTTCTTCTCCCAAATGCGTTTGGTCTTTTGGGCAACATCCCATATGTAGCCAGACATGGGGAGGTTTTTGATGATGGTCAACCGCTTCAAAGATATGCGACAAGGAAAACTTGGGAGAAGATGATAAGCGAAAATGGGCTGCGAGTCTCGAAAGTGATCCCTTATAACGAAATTGAGATTCCAGAAACTTACCGCGATGCTATTTGGCTTCTCTCCCACCCGCGTAAATTATTTAGGTTTCTGATTTCTCGCCTGATTCCTATAAATCTATGTAATCATTTCATTTTTATTTGTACTTTGTGATCACCATGGGGAAGGTTTTGTCAGCCCGAAAAACGTATCCAAAGGTTATACAAGTCATTTCAATTGGCAGTTCATTTGTCATTGTGTCGTTGATTTTAGGGTATTTGGTTTACCGACAAAGAGAGGTATTGTTTGGTTTCAAATGGCAATTCCGCATACAGTACTTATTTTTGAGTTTTTTGCTGTTTTCGTGTAGTCTAATCTTAGTTTCTTTTATCTGGGGGCAAATAATCAATGCTTTAGCGGGAACTCAACACTTTATTTATCACGTGCGTTTTTTCTGTATTTCAAATTTTATAAAACGACTTCCCGGTACAATTTGGTACCTTCTAAGCAGGACTTCCCTCTATAAAGAAATTGGCATCTCTCCTCAAGCCACGTTGATAGCCAGCGGTATCGAGTTCATCATTGCCCTGATATCAAGTGCTCTGGTTAGCCTCTTTTTGCTAATTCGTGTTTTTCCTGGGTATGTGGGTGTGCTCTATGTCTTGTTACTGGTTGTAATAGCAGGGGGTTTAATTCATCCAAAAGTTTTATCCATGATTCTAAAAATATTCAGAGTGCCTACTCCAGGGAGTGTTGGCTACCGCCAATTGGTGATTTGGCTAATTGGTTATGGAATTGTTTGGGTGATTAACGGGCTAATTTTATACTCAATAGCCAATATTGTAACTTACGTCCCCGCAATTCACATTTCGAAAACTATTCAGAGTGTTACGTTGGCTAATGTTGTCACTTCTCTTCTTTTATTTGCTCCTACCAATCTAGGTGCTACAGAGATAAGCATCAGTGCAATCCTATCAACTTTCCTGCCATCCTCTGTTGCGGTGGTAATTACTATCTTCAGCCGAGTGCTTTTAACGATTTTTGATCTTATTTGGGGAGGGATAGCTCTCCTTATACCGCCAAGCAAGGCTAATTAACCCAAAGGCATTATTGCAATAAGTTGTAGGTTTCTGAATAATTAGAACAGATACTAGAAACAAAACGAGGAGGAGTATCATGAAACTTGTGCGTTTATTGAGCATCCTTACGGTCATTGTCTTTGCCTTGGGCTTCTCCTATTCTCCGGTCATGGCCCAAAAGTTCTCCTATACTGCGGGTATTCAGGTTCAAAATCTAGAGGGCTCAACGGCTAGTATAAGTTTGGTATTCTACAAGATGGATGGAAATATCGAAGCCACGGTAAATGATACTATCAGCGCCAATGGCTCTAAAACTTATTTTCCTCTTGGGGTGAGCGCTGGATTCAACGGTTCCGCTGTGATTTCATCGGATAAAAAAGTAGCTGCTGTAGTAAACGTGCTGGGGAATAATGGCGCCGCGGCTGCCTCCTATGTAGGGTCGTCTTCAGGGAATACCACAGTATCACTTCCTCTTCTGATGAAAGGGAATAGTGGCTTCGATACATGGTTTAATGTACAAAATGTCGGTCCAAGCAATGCAAATGTTACGATAACTTACAGTGATGGTACAACAGCGAGTGCAACAATTTCCCCCAATACGTCCAAGACGTTCAATCAGGCTGCTGAAACCCATTCTCAGAAAGTTTTTTCGGCCACTGTAACAAGTAATCAACCCATTGTTGCTGCTGTTATCGAGGAAAGTTCCTCGGTGATGTTTGCATATAGTGGCTTCACAGGCGGGAGTCCCACACCTGTGATGCCGTTGATTAATGCCAATAATGCGGGTTATATAACAGGTATGCAAATTCAAAACGTAGGGTCATTGTCCACTACTGTGACTGTTTCCTACACGCCATCATCCGCTGGTACTCCTTGCCAGGAAACTCAGACCATTTCCCCAGGTGGCTCGGCTACTTTTGCCTTGGCTGCATTCGCCAATGGTGCAAACTCGAACTGCGCCGCCGGGCAACGTTTCATTGGTTCAGCCCGGGTAACTTATAATAGCAACAATCAGCCTCTTGTCGTAGTGGTTAATCAATTACTGCCTGGAAGAAATGGCGAGGCTTACAATGGTTTTGATCCGGCAAACGCGACCAGCAAAGTTGTAATGCCTCTGATTATGGATCGTAATTCTGGATATTTCACAGGCTTCAACGTGATGAATGTGGGTTCAACCTCAACCACGGTCACATGTACGTTTACGGGCACCTCTTACAGCGTTTCGGCTACCCTTGAGCCAGGGAGAGCCCTAACAGATATCCAAAACGGGAAAATCGCCGACCGCTATGTTGGTTCTGGTACATGTGTGGCGGATGGAGGCGGCAAAATTGTAGCCGTGGTCAATGAACTTGGTCCTAGCGGTACCGCAGATCAATTGCTTGTCTATGAAGGGATCAACGTCGAAAATTAATGCCCCGCGTAAAGTATTACAATGAGAGTGCTACCTGAGGTTACCTCAGGTAGCACTCTCAAAACTTATATACCCGGTTTTAGGTACCCACATGAGACCTGAAAAGCGATTGCCAATTTTTTTGCTTCTTGTCCTTATACTGATTTATGGATGTACTCTCAACAATAATGATATCCAGAAACCCGAACAATTGTCTTCCTCTTACCCTGTCCTTCCCACTTGGATACCCTCGGACTACCCTATACCTCAGATAACATCGGAATTCACCGAGCTCTACACTCCTGAAAGGCCAACTCAAGATCCTGCTCTGGGAGCTGTAAAAGGGGTTTTGCAATTAAAGACCTCAACCGGAATTAAACCCATTGATCATGTAATTCTTTATTTAGCCGAGGTAGTTCGAGACACAGAAGGGAACGAACGAGTGGTCTCGATGGATCGGCTAAATTCACCACGTGCTTATACGGACACAAATGGCTATTTTGAGTTTTTCAATGTCCCCCCGAGTAAGTATGGATTGGTGCTAGATACGATTACAAATTCTTATTTACTTGGTCATCCTGTTACTGGGGAAGACATGCTTTTTGAAGTCAAGGCGGGAGAAGTGTTAGATATAGGGGTGTTGGTTTATGACCTGTTGCCTATTAGCAGATGAGTCTCCCCTCACTTCCCCGCGAGTAGGCCGAAGGCGTGGGGGGCGGGGGTGAGGCGTTGGAAGCCGGCCTGGCGCAGGCGCTGGCGGACCCGTGCCGTCACCGCCGCACCGCTCTTGCTCGCCGGGTCGCCAATGTAGTGAAACATCCGCCCACGTGGACGCAAGACGCGATACACCTCCATATAAAATTCCACCCGGTATAACTCACCCGCCAGGGCAAACGTGGGTGGGTCGTGAATTACGCACGAGAACACCCCGCTCGCCAACGCCGGCAGGATCTCACCGCTGTCTCCGATCAAAATTTGGATGTGGGGGTGCTCAAACAACGGTTGCGACCAGGGGTTCTGGCGCGCAATCGCCACCACCGCGGGATCCAGTTCAATGGTGAGCACCCATTCTGCCGTGCGCGCCGCGGCGATGGCCGTGTAACCCAGCCCCATGCAGGTATCCAGCACCCATCCGCGCGGGTTGGCCACCCGCACTTTGCTCAGCGTATCTTGCCAGGGGTCGGTGCCTTTGATGCGGTGCATCGGGATGCCCGAAATGAGCAGGGTCGGTGCGGCCGGGGTGGGGTAGAGGCTGTATGCGCGCCCGCTGCGAGCCGAAAAGGTCTGGATGCGCACCACCTCATCTCCGTCCAGGCGGTAGCATCCGCTGGGGTCTTCGGCCACGCGTTGCACCGCCGACCAGGGCAGTATCCTGCCATCGGGCAAGCGCACCCCCTCGGTTTCCAGGCGTACCTCGGCCTCACTGCGCCCCAAGTCCAGCGAGGTGCGCAGCGTCGTCGCTTGCCCCCGCGCAGCCAGCCAGCCGGCCACCTGGTAGTGCGAAAGGACGATCATGCTCACGGCTCCAGTGTGATCAGCCATGAGTTCAGCGCAACCGTGCCGGGGATGCGCGAATCGCTTTCCTGGCGCAGGGTCAGGCGTACTTCCGTTGGCCCGCTTACTGTATAAGGTACATACGCCTCAAACGGCACGTGGCTCAGATCACCATAGGGCATGCCCGGGGTCACTTCCGCCGAACCGACCACACTCCCATCCGGCGCAATCAGTTCGATCAGGATCGGGCGGCTGGTCAGCGGACGCACCACCCCGCGCACGACCAACACCCCGCCGCGCACCGTTTCCCCTTCACGCGGCGAACGTACCAGGAAGGGCTCCAAATCCACCCAAGGCGCTTCGAGCACGTTGCGCCCCAATTGCTGCAGCACGACATCGGTGCTGCAGAGGTAGATGGTGCGCCCAAAGCGGTCGCGGGTGGAGAGCACCAGCCGTGCGAGTTCTGCCGGCTTCTCGATTTCAAAGGGGATTTCAGGGGCAATGTAGAAACGCCGCTCGCGATAGACGCGAAAATCCAGCGCCTGTCGAACGAGGTAGCGCCCATCCGCGCCGATCAGGTCCACATACACAAAGCCGTCCTCGCCGGGACTGATCAAGGCTTCCACCTGGATGGGTGAGATCAATTTGGAATACGGCCCAGGCCGGTTGATACGCATGAAGGGCGGGGGCGGGGTTGGAGTGCGGGTGACGGTAGGCGTGCGGGTGAGGTAACGCCAGCGCGTAGGCGAAGGCTGCCATCCCGGCGGATACGTGGGGCTGGGCGTCAAACTGGGGGTGGATGTCTCGGTCGGGGGGAGGGGGGTCAAGGTGGCGCTGGGCGTCGGGCTGGGCAGCGCGGCAAAGGGCAGGGTCGCTTCCCCGTTCGCCGCGGCGATGGGGTTGGCCGGCGGTGGCGGAGGGGTTTCGGTCAGGAGGGGAGTGGCAATCGTCGGCCCAGGCAACCCGCTCTGGCAGGCCGCCAACCCGAGCAAGGTTCCCGCGACCAGTAATCCCCAGATCAAGGCAAGGCGTTTCATGCGCTGTCCTTCCCGGCAGCACGAGGGGCAAAAGCAGGTAAGATGTCGGTAGCGAAGCGGCGCAGGGCGCGTTCCCGCTCGGCTTGGGTCTCAGCCTGAAAGGTGATCACCACCCCGGTTGCGCCGGCCGCTTGCAGGGCGCGCAGTTGGTCAATGATGATGGCCGCATCCCCGCCCAGATAACCCTCGGCCGGCGGGGGCTGGTCGAACGTCAGTCGGGTACGCACGATGACGTCAAACGGCCGTCCGCCCAACAGTGGGCGCACGCGCTCCAGAGCCGCTGCCAGCGCCTGGGGGGCCAGCGCATTCGGGTGCCAGCCATCGCCCAACAACACCGCCCGCCGTAATGCCCGCGGGGAATCGCCCGCGACCCACAAGCGCGGCCCGCCGCTTTGCACCGGTGGCGGCGAAAACACCACCCGCTCAAAGCGGTAAAACGGCCCCTGATACGAGATCACCCGCCCGCCGCGCCACAGCGTACGTAAGACCTTGATCGCGTCGTCCATACGGGCGCCGCGATTGTGAAAGTCATAGCCCAGGTTAGCATACTCCCCCGCCGACCAGCCCACCGCCACGGCCAGGGTCACCCGTCCGCCCGAGAGCACATCCAGGGTCGCGATTTGTTTAGCCACCTCGAGCGGGTTGCGTTGGGGAAGCACCAACGCTGAAACCCCCAGCCCAATGCGGCGGGTACAGCCAGCAACATAGGCCAGGGTCGTAATGGCCTCAAAGATATGGCCAAAGCGCTCGGCATCCGCTTGGGGCAGTGCCAGGTGATCGGGCACCCAAACGTGATCAAATCCCAGGCTCTCGGCAGCCAGAGCGGTATCCAAGATGTTCAACCGTGTGGCTTGCGGGCCGTAAGAGGGGAGAGCCACCCCAAATTCCACGCCTTATCTCCTGTTGCCAAGGGTGTATCTGGCACGATTATAGCACGCTCCCGCATGATCCTTGAGCCACCCCTCACAATCTTGGGCAGCGGGATGATCATAAACGTCATAATGATATATAATCAAATCAACTCCACACCAACACACCCGAGCCCCGGTCGGTGATGGTGTGGCGAATTTAGGGTTGCGCTTCTTTGCCGACATAGAACTGAGGCTTCAGAGATTGCACCTGTGATCTCGTGGTATTTCTCTCCCCCTTCTATCTTGCTCCTATTGGCCGCAAGTGTGGCGCTGGTTTTGGGGGGACTGGCCTGGCAACGACATCCGGGGCGCGGGGCAGCGCCGTTGAGTTTCCTCTTTTTCGGCTTAGCCATCTGGTTCGGTCTATATGGTTTAGAATTGGCCAGCCAGCAGGAAGCGCTGGCCGTTGTGTTTTACCGCCTGGGCTACCTGGGCGTAACCCTGGTGCCGGCGGGATGGCTGCTTTTTGCCTTCACCTTCACCGAGCGCCTGCCGCGGCGCGTGGGACTGCTCCTGGCGGGACTGGCGCTAGAACCGCTTCTGGTTCAAGCGGCGCTGTGGACCAATTCATCCCATCGCTTGTTCTTCACCGCCCTTGAGCGCATCTCGTGGGGTGGGCTGGCGGTCCTGCATCCCACCTATGGGCCCTTGTTTTGGTTGCACGCGGTCTATTCCTATGCCCTGCTCCTGGCCGGCACGCTTTTGCTCTTGCTTACTCTGTGGCGGCATTCGGCGTACTACCGGGCTCAGATGCATTTGATCCTCGGGGCAATTGCCCTGCCTTGGCTGGTCAACTTGGTGCGTCTTTTAGGTCTGTTGCCATCCTTGCCGCTGGATCTCACCCCTTTGGGTCTGCTTCTTTCCGGTATCATCTTGCTCTTTGGGCTGTACCGCATCCAACCCGGAGCGCTGACGCCGCTGGCACGCACCAAAGTGGTCGAAGTGACCGATGAGGGCTTGCTGGTGCTGGATGTCACAGGGCGCATTCTGGATATTAACCCCGCCGCCTGCCGTATGCTCCAGGTGCAGGCCGAAGCGGTGGTGGGGCGCCCGGCGCAGGTTGCCCTGGCTGTTTGGCCGCAGTGGGTCGAATGGCTACAATCTCCGGATGCGGAATTGACCGGCCTGGAAATACAGCCCAGCCCCGGCTGTTGGGCCGAACTGCATTACACCCCTATCCACACCCCCGAAGGGCAACCGGTGGGCGCTTTACTCCGTTTGCATGATCTCACCCCCCGCAAACGCATTGAGCAAGCGTTGCGCGAGAGCGAAGCACGCTATCGCCGCCTGATTGAAGCCTCGCCGGAAGCCATTTTCTTGCTTGATGCCGAAGGGCGCTTCACCCTGGTCAATCCTCAAGCGGTACGCCTGTTCAAGGTGGAGAATGAAACTGCCTTGCTTGGGCGTTCCTGGTACGAATTTGCCACCTCGGAAGATGCGCCCCGCTTAACCGCGACCCTGCGGGCTGTCATTCAGGAAGAGGGTATGCTGACTCTGGACTATGTGGGTCAAACGGCCGCTGGCGAGCGCTTTTTTGCCCAGGCCACGTTGCTCGCCCTGCGCTTTCCGCAGGATCACAAAGAACATCTGGAGATCATGGGTCTGGTACGTGACATCACGGCCTTCAAGACCGCGCAGGAAGAACTGCACTATGTGGCGCAGGAAGAGCGCCGGCAGCGCGAGCTAGCACAAGCCCTGCGCCAGGCTGCACTCACCGTTACTGCCAGCCTGGATTTCAACCAGGTGCTGGAGCAATTGCTGGAGCAAGTGGCACAGGTGGTGCCGTACGATTCAGGAAGCGTGATCCTTTTCCGCGAGGATGGCAGGGCTTATGTTGCCCAAATGCGCGGTTATGAGCAATTTGGTCCGCATGTGGTCGAAGCCGTGCGCAACTTTGTTTTCAATCTGGAATGGGGGCAAAACTTCGTCTGGATGGCGGCCCACAAACAGCCCCTGATCATCGCCGATGTACCCCAAGACCCCAATTGGATTGTCCTAGACGAGACCAGTTACATCCGTTCCTGGGTTGGGGCGCCGATTGTAGCCCACGGTGAGACCATTGGTTTCTTTTCACTCGAAAGCACCCAACCCGACTTCTACCGCCCGGAACACGCCGAGATGCTGATGATCTTCGCCAGCCATGCCGGCATTGCGCTGGAAAACGCACGCCTGTTTGCCGAAGCCCAGCGCCGTGCGGTGGAAGCCGAGACGTTGCGCGAGGCCGCGGCTGCCGTGACCTCGGCGCTGAACCTGGAGCAAGTGCTGGATTTGATCATTGCCAACCTGCGCCGTGTGGTGCCGTATGATAGTTGCTCGGTGTTCCTATTGGAGAAGGGGTATGTGCGCCTGGTGCGCGGCGCCGGCTTTGAGTATCTGGAGGATATTCTCGGCCATCGCTTCCCTTCTGGTAACCCACTGGTGGAAGAAGCCTTTCGCACCGGACGCCCAGTGGTGCTCTACGATGCCCAGCAAGACCCGCGCTTTCAACGCTGGGGCGGCGCTGAACATATCCACGGCTGGATTGGGTTACCGCTGATTGCCCGCGGCCAACCGATTGGCTACCTGACCATTGATAGCCGCACCCCGGGTGCCTATACCGAGGAACATGCCCGCCTGGCCCAAGCCTTTGCCAATCAGGCGGCGATTGCGTTAGAGAACGCGCGTCTCTTTGAACAAGTACAGCAAGCGGCGATCACCGATGCGCTCACCGGTTTGGCCAACCGTCGCCATTTCTTCGATCTGGCACGGCGCGAGTTTGCCCGTGCCCGCCGCTACGGCTCGGCGCTCTCGCTCTTTATCTTGGACGTGGATAACCTCAAGATCGTGAACGACCAGGGCGGTCACCTACTGGGGGACCGTTTGTTGCAAACTGTGGGGCACGCGATCCAGCGTCAGTTACGTCAACCGGATATTGCGGCCCGCTACGGTGGGGATGAATTCATCGTCCTACTGCCCGAGACCACCCTGGAAAAAGCTGCCCACGTGGCCGAACGTATTCGTCGTCACCTGAATCGCGAAGTGCTTAAGGCGGATGAGAAGGCCTTCCCCATCTCGATCAGCGTCGGAGTGGCTGAGTTGGAGGCCACCTGCCTGGTCCTGGACGATTTAATTGAACGTGCCGACCGTGCGCTTTACTGGGCCAAAGCGCAGGGCAAGGGACGCGTGGGGCTGTGGTATAACGGCGCCCCTGCTCCCCCGCCTGCTGCGCTCAAACGTCAGGATGTTAATCCAGCGGAATCTCCGCCACCGAGTTGAAGACTTGGTGGGGACGGTAGGGAAATTTCTCAATATCCTCGCGCCGGGTGACACCACTCAGTACCAGGATGGTTTGTAATCCGGATTGGGTGCCGGCCAGGATGTCGGTATCCATGCGGTCACCTACCATAACCGTATCCTCAGAATGCACGCCGAGGTAATTCAATGCCGAACGCATCATGAAGGGATTGGGTTTACCGATAAAGAAGGGGGCGCGTCCGGTGGCCCGTTCAATGAGCGCGGCCATGGCACCGCAGGCGGGCACGATCCCGCCCTCGCCCGGCCCAGTGGGATCGGGATTGGTGGCAATGAAGCGCGCGCCCGCCAGAACCAGCCGCACCGCCTTGGTGATATGCTCCAGATGATAGGAAAACGTCTCTCCCAGGATGACGTAATCAGGATCAATATCGGTCTGGATATACCCCACTTCATGGAGTGCCACCTGCAGCCCGGACTCGCCGATCACAAAAGCCTTGCCTTGTGGCTTTTGGGTGTGCACGAAGCGCGCTGTGGCTAACGCTGAGGTAAAGATCTGTTCTTTGGAGATCTCTAGGCCCAGATGCTGCAAGCGGTGTGCCAGATCGGCAGGGGTGTACATCGAGTTGTTGGTCAAAACCAGAAACGGGATCCCCTTACGGCGCAAACGCGCGATAAATGCATCGGCTCCCGGGATAATGGTTTGACCGCTGATCAGGACCCCGTCCATATCAATTAAGAACGCCTTGGTTGTGGGCATACTTCCCTCCCATCCTGGATGATGTAGGCAGAAAATTATATTTCGATTATAGCCGAAGATGATGGCTTCTC
Source organism: Thermanaerothrix sp. (assembly GCF_056331585.1). Lineage (NCBI taxonomy): Bacteria > Bacillati > Chloroflexota > Anaerolineae > Anaerolineales > Anaerolineaceae > Thermanaerothrix > Thermanaerothrix sp. The sequence goes on along the minus strand of NZ_JBWGPQ010000014.1, from coordinate 50,538 downwards.
AAGTTGGGTGGGCTTAGTTCTACAAGGCGAAAACTGAAAGCCAGGTGTAAACTCAGCAGTGGGAAAAACCGTCTATACTCCAATCAGCTGTGAAGGATTGGAGGGCCGATGCCAAGGCTGCGCCGCCGATCGTGGTCGCAGGAAAGATTCTGGTTTGCCCTGCTTGCGGTGCTGATGGCGCTGGGCCTGGCTGCGCTGTGGTTCTTCCCGCCCTGGCGGTTTGAGCCACAAGTGCGCGTGATTCCTCTGGCCCTCGACCCGGTCCGGCAGGCAGATTACCGCGCCGAGCCCCGCCTGGCGGCCATCCCGGCGGTCTCACTCGACCTGATTCGCCAAGCCCTCCAGGAACGCCAGCCTCAGGCCCAAGCCGAGGCCGTATTGCGCCAGCTGGGGACCCCTATCCCGACCGCTACGGCCAACCGTCCGTTGGTTTTGCCGGCCACGCCGACGGCATCGTCTTTGCCGGGGATAACCATGATGCCGGTAACGCTTACTCTAACCTCGATGCCCACGGTGACCCAGACGATGGCGATCCCAACCCCCACCCTCAGCCCTACGGCAGAGGTTAGCCCGACGGCCGACCCACGCCCAACACGTACCCCTCAACCGATCCAAACGCTACCGCCTATAGCGACGCCACTTCCCACTTCGACCCCACTGCCGCCGAGCCCCACGCCGCGTCCGCCTACTGCGACCGCTCCGGCCTACCCACCTCCGGCGACGCCTTTACCCCCGACGCCCCCTGCGCCTACTTTGGGGCCGTATCCCCCGCCATAAAAACGTTCGTTCATCCCTTGCGGCATAGCAATAGCCCACGATCCAACGGCAGCACCAGGGCATCCACCCGCGGGTCGGCCAAGGCGCGATCCACCAGGGATTGCAAGACCTTGCGGTGGCTGATCACATTATCGGCAATCAGCCAACCGCCTGGGCATAAGCGTGGTACCACCAGGTCGTAGCACGGCGCGTAGAGGTCTTTCTCAGCGTCCAAAAAACAGAAGGCAATCTGCTCCAACGCCGGCAGATGCGCCAATGCATCCCCTTCGATCAATATGACCACATCTTCCACCTGAGCACGGTGAAAGGTCTCGCGCGCCAGGTGGACTTTTTGAGGGTCAATCTCAAACGTGACCACCTTTCGCCCCTGGGAACGCGCGCCCAGGGCGATCCATAGGGTGGAGTAGCCACCGCTGGTGCCGATCTCGACGTAAGTTCCTGCCGGAGCGGTAGCGGCCATCAGTGCCAGGAAGCGCCCGGTATCCGGGGCTACTTGTCGTAAGCGCTGAGCGGTAGGTAGGCCCAAAGCGCGTTCCCGGGCATCGCGCGCTTCCAATTCCTGCATGCGGGCCTGCATGGCGGGTGGAATGGAATAAAACATGGTGTCCTCACCAAAAGAATTTAGGTCTATTTTATCCTTTTGTTCGAAAAGGTGAGGTCGGAGAACGAAAAGCATCCATGATCATCGTCCCAACGGGGTATAATCGGGGTGGTCATTGCGGCAAGGAACAATGGAGTTCAGACGGAAATTCTTTCCCTCACAGCGCATGGTATATCGAGGGTTTGTGTTTGGGCTCCTCAGCCTGGCTCTGCTGGTGGCGTGCCAGAACCCAGCCGGAGCTGGCCTGGCCAGAGTACCTCAAAACCCTCCCCCCACCGTAACCCCGTTCCAGCCACTGCCGACGACCTCTCCCGTTCCCACGACGACCTCACACCTGGTCCTGACGCTCTGGCTTGATCCGGCCTTGCCGCCCGACTTGCGTTCCCAGGTCAGGGTGCCACCGGGCTGGGATCTTGCCCCCACCGCCGAGACGGCGACCCTGCGTTTGGCCCTGAGCGCTCCCCAGGATGCCCAAGGTTATTGGGTCTATGGGTTGGTCGGGCGCTTTGCTACCCTGGAGGACGAGGTGAGCGCAGAATGGTTGCGCCAGGTCTGGCAGGGGGCACGGCCGATGTCCTTGTGGATGGATGAAGCGACCTTGGCGGCCTTGAGTGCGGCTTGGGGAGCACCGGCGCCCGGCGTCGTGCAAACAGTAGCCACCGATGAGTTGGTTGAGACTCTGTGGGCGCATCCGGAGGCGCTGGGCATTGTGCCTTTTGAACGCCTGGAGCCGCGGCTCAAGGTGGTTGCTGTGGAGGGTCAGTCACCCCTCCATAAGGATTTTGACCCGGCGCGCTACCCGCTGGCATTGCCCTTTGCCCTCCAGGGTGATGCGGCGGCGTTAGCGGCGTTTCAGTCGGCGGCGCAGGCAGCCGGGGTGACCGCTTTTCTCCCGACCGGTAACCGTAATCCCGCCAAATTGACCGTAGTAGCGGTGACCGGGGTAACCGCCATCGTGCGCGCAACCGCCTGGACGCTGGACGTGCGCGGCATAGATTACGCCATTCAAGAGATTGCACCGTGGTTGCGCGAGGCCGACATTACCCACATCAATAACGAGGTAGCCTTCCGTGAGAACTGCCCCCATGCCAACGATGGCCTCAACGCCCAGGGGGTGATCGTTTTCCCCTGCAGCGATAGCCGCTACCTGGCGGTGCTGGAAGCACTGGGCACCGACGTGGTCGAGATGACCGGCGATCACTTCATTGATGCGCGCCCCGAGGATGTGCTCTACACCTTAGACCAGTATCATCAACGGGGGTGGCAGACCTACGGGGGTGGGGCAACCCTAGATGAAGGCTATCGGCCGGCCTTATTTGAACGTAACGGCAACCGCATTGCCTTCATCGGCTGTAACGCTAAAGGGCCGGGTTATGCGCAGGCCTCGGCCACTCAGCCCGGCGCCGCCTTATGCGATTTTGACCGCCTGACGACGGCCATCGCCGATTTGCGTACCCAGGGCTATTTGCCCATTGTCACGTTCTCGCACATTGAATACGAGACCTTTGCCGCTAATCCCCTGGCGGTGCGCGATTTTGAGCGCGTGGCTCAGGCCGGTGCGGTGATCGTCTCGGGCAGTCAAGGGCACCTCCCCCAAGCCATGGAATTCCACGCCGGGGCGTTCCTCCATTATGGCCTGGGTAACCTCCTCTTTGATCAGTGGAGCCTAGGCGCGCCGTTTGATCAGGCTTTCATTGATCGCCATGTTTTCTATGCAGGCCGACATCTCAGCACCGAACTGCTTACGCTACGTTTTGAGGATTTTGCCCGTTCACGCCCGATGACCCCTGAAGAGCGCCGCGCTCTGCTCGAGACCGTCTTCAGCGCCAGCGGGTGGTGACTCATCCTTCACCCAGGTCTTTCTTAAGAATATCGGCGGTCAACGTCATGAGACGAACGACTTCACGCAGAAGAGCCTCCTTTTGAGCCACCTGGGCGCGCAAGGCGTTGGCCTCAGGTTCCAGATTGTGCAAACGCCGGGCCTGTTCACGGCTCTGCCGCCAATAGGTGAGGCTGACGTCTCGCAGTAGAGCGATTTCGTCCATCGCCGTGGGTAAGGCATCGAGGTTAAGCCGCCAGCCTTCGCGATGGCCCAATTCGGTTAAGGTGAGCCGAAGGTCTTCCCAATTGGCAGGCGCCACGAAACGAGCCTGGGGAAAATTTGCCGCTAGTCGTTCGACCAAATCGTCCATACTGGCATCTCGCCAGCCGCTATAGCGCGCCATCAGGCGGTACAAAAAGAGAAAAGTGCCCGTCACACCCAGCAAAGCCGTCTTCAGCATGGCTGAGGAGGTGAGGCTGAGATAAACGCGAGGCAAAGAGATACCCCCTGGATGTTGCATCTGGGCCCATAAGAGGAGGGCTTCCCAGGGACGGTCGGCGGCAGGAAAGTTGTTGCCCGCCCGCGTGACCCGGGGGTTGACCCAGGCCGGATGGTTTTTGATTGCCAGGCGCACCGGACTGAAGAGTGCGGTTACCCTATCATCGAGCCAGGCATCTATTTCTGGCGGTAGCACCTCAAGGAGAGGAAAATACTGCCGAAAATACAGCGCCTCAGCCTGTAACGGTTCAATATGTTCTAAATCAAACAGGTGTTCAAAACGGGTACGTAGGGTCGGATCGGCACGGCAGATGGATAAAAAGTCGGCTAAATTTATGGCGCGCAGGGGGCACCACGGTGTTTCGGCAAACAGTGTGGGCATGAGCAGCCAGATTTCACGGATCGCCTCGAAGGTGAAGCCTTGGGCCAGAACAGCCCCATCGTGCTTCTGGGCCAGCCAGTCGGCAAAGTGACGCTGCGGGCTATACGTAAGCAATCCCTCGTCGGTCAGAATGACCGGCACACCCGCTGCATGGCTCCGCGCCATCAACGCGTTGAAATAAGGAAAACCCCACGTGAAGGTATGCAGTGCAACAGCGCGCTGCAGTAAATCCGTAAAGAGGGTCTCATAGGCTGCAAGTGGTGCGTTGGGTTCAATCAGGAACACGTCATCCCAAATGCCCAGAGTACGTGCCCGCTCCAGGTAGGGCAGGGTGCGGTTTGTCGCATAGAGCAAAAGAATTTTGTGGCTTTCGGCATAGGTGGTTGTGGCCAGGATAAAGGCCATCAGCACATGGTATTCGGTGCCACACGCGAAGAGAACAGTGGACATCGGTATCTCCCGTTAATGAGGTCACTTAACTTTACCCCAAAGGTTGGGACTCGGCAACGCTTTCTGGCCGCAAGCGACCTCTGATAGAAGGAACTATTTGCAACCTGTTCCGCCTTGTTCTACAATTAGGGCAAATGCGATCTTATGCAGGTCACAATACAAGGCTTGTTTCTCCTCAACCCTGGCTGAGACTCCGCGAGTGGCTTGGTGGTGTCGGCCTTGGGTTAGGCCTGCATTTCGCTTGGGTGTTGTGGGGGCGAGATAGTACCTGGGAACGGCTTTGGTTGGGGTATTTGACCCTTGCGATTCCCCTCGTGATGGTACTCTGGCTGACCTGGCAAGCCGCCGACAAAGGGTGCGGCGCCTGGCGCTGGTTGGCGTTGGGCTTCACCGTGCGCGCGGGTGGGGATGGGTTACGATGGCTCATGACAACCCTACCCGTCGAGTCGGCCTCTTTTCTTGCTATACTCGGCCTGATCTACGGACTGGCAGCGCTGTTAACCGCATGGGGCTTGGGGCAATACGGACACCCTCTTCGCACTCCCGCCTCACGCATGCGGCTGATGATGGATACCATCCTTACGTCAACGACTTCGCTGGCCCTGCTCGGATTGCTGGTGTTCCGCCCGGTTTTGAATAGCACTATGGCTCGAGAGGGGGTGCTTATATGGTTAGGGCTGCAGATGGCTTGGTTACCGGTATTAGTAACACTCAACCGCTTTCTGCTGGCGGATGTTAGATCCTTTCCCTCTGCGTTGGGGTTGTGGGGATTGGGTTGGCTGATCCTCGCCCTCGGTGATCAGGCTTATTGGGGGCTTTGGTTGCGCGACGCCTATGTCGTGGGTACCCCACTTGACACCGGAAGTACCCTGGGGATGATGGTGTTAGGTACAGGGGCATTATTGGCTGTTCCTGTGGCTCCCACATCACCGGGCTCAACCCGCTGGCAGCGCGGTTGGCGCTATGCGGGTCTTCGCCTTCAGAACCTGTTTCCTCTGCTTCTCACCCTAATTCTGGGATGGACGGTGCTGATTCGATATCAATTGCAAGGGCGGGTGGATTTGCTCGGTTTATGGATAACGCTATGGCTTACCTTAGGATTGATCGCTCGCCAGGGCTTGATCATCGGTGAGACAGAATTTCGCCAGTATGCTGGCTTGGTTTATAGCATTGCCGAACCAGCGTTTATCTGTGACCGCCGTGGGGTATTGCGTCTGGTCAACCCTGCGTTCTGCCGCGCGGTTGGGGTGGACCAAGACCAACCTGTGCTGGGAACGCCCTTGCTTGAATGGTTTGTGCCTTCCGATCGTCTGGCGGATTGGATTCACCTAACCCTTGAAGGCGAAAGTGAGGGTGACATTGCCTGGTCCGGGGAGACCGAATTGCTCACTCGGGATGGACGGCGCATCCCGGTTTTTCTTTCCTTGCGTCGCATTGTTTCGGTTGAACGTGAGCGCCTGGCACTGGCCGGCACGGCGCATGATCTGAGCCAGCAAAAAGCGCAACAAGCAGCCCTTCAGGCGGCGTTAGAACAAATTGAGGCCGATCGAGCTCAGTTAGAGCGCCTCAATGCCGATCTGGAACGACTGGTGGCAGAAAAGACAGCTGACCTCAGCGCTGCTTATGCGCGCTTGGAAGCCCAAAACCGCGCCTTGCGCGAGTTGGATCGCCTCAAATCAGATTTTGTCTCATTGGTATCCCACGAATTGCGGGCGCCCTTGACCAATATCAAAGGGGGGCTGGAATTGGTGCTCAGCAAAGCGGCGCGCCTTCCATCTGCCACCCGGGAACATTTAATCTTGGTGCAAGCCGAAATCGAGCGCTTAAGTCGTTTTGTTGAAACTATTTTGGATCTTTCTGCGCTTGAGGCTGGGCGCTTGCCGCTTTATCCGGCACCGTTAGACTTAGAGAGTGCGGTACAACGTCTGCAACGGCAATTTGCGCATCATCCCCAAATGGCACGCCTAGTTTGGGATATTTCTTCCGCCCTCCCCCCAGTGCTCGCCGATGAACAAGCGTTGAGCAGTATCCTTTTTCACTTGATTGATAACGCTTTGAAATATGCACCTCAGGGTGACGTGCGCGTCACCGCCCAGGTGCAGGCCAACTATCTGCTGTTACAAGTGCTGGATGAAGGTCCCGGCTTGCCCGAGGAGGCGCTTCCGTTGCTCTTTCAACCTTTTTACCGCGTTGCCGCCAGCGATGCCCAGGAAACTTACGGACATGGTCTGGGGCTTTACATCGTGCGCCGCCTGGCCGAGGCCATGGGAGGTCAGGTGTGGGCGGAGAATCGCCCTCAAGGTGGTGCTTGTTTCAGTTGCAGGCTACCCTTGACCGATATTGAATCTCTCGGGGGCGAACCCGGGGTGCTTGCGGCGGAGGGTGACCATGAAGCTTAAATTGCTGGTCGTGGATGATGATTCCACGCTATTGCGCTTCTTACGCGATTACCTGCAAGATGAGGGATATATTGTCCTCACCGCAACGGGGGGTGCGGAGGCGTTGCGTCTGGCTTATCGTGAGCATCCTCATTTGGTGCTCTTGGATGTGATGATGCCCGGCATGGATGGATGGCAGGTGACAACACGCCTGCGCGAAATGTCAGACGTGCCTATTATCTTACTCACAGCTAAAAATACCGAAGCCGATAAACTGCGCGGTTTTCGTCTGGGCGTGGATGACTACATCACCAAGCCGTTTAGTTTTGCCGAACTCAAGGCACGTATCCAAGCTGTGCTTAACCGTGCCCGGCGCGCTCAGGATGACAAGACCCATTCTCTGCACCTGGGTGATTTGGAGATTGATTTTGATCGTCGCGAGGTGCGTCGTCAGCGGCAGGTTATTCCCCTTACCCCCACCGAATTTCGCCTCTTAGAGGTATTGGCGCAGGCCCAAGGGCGCGTCGTTGCCGAGGAAGATTTGTTACGGATTGTTTGGGGTACCAACCGGACCGAAGATACGGCATTGATCCGACGTTATATCTGGTTGTTGCGCAAGAAGATCGAACCCAACCCGGAAAACCCCCGTTACATCCTCACTGTGCGTGGTTATGGTTACCGTCTGAACGAGGGAGAAACACCCTGAGCAGCTATGCTGACCTATTACTGTCCCCACTGCTGGCATACGCTGGAGGGTAAGGCCACGCTTTGCCCTTATTGTGGTTACGACTTGTCTGAGTTTGAGAGTTTGTCCTATCCTCAGAAACTGATTCAAGCCCTACACCACCCCATTCCCGAGCGGCGGGTTATTGCCGCCCAGGTGCTGGGGGAGTTGGGTGCGACGGAGGCTTTACCAGCCTTTGAGGCTCTGCTGGATGAATTACACGATGAGCAGTATGATTACTACCTGCTGCGGGCGGTGTTAGAAGCGGTTGCGCGTATCCCTGATCCGCGCCGGGTGGTCCTGCTCCGCCGGGCCACCCACCATCCTGCCGACCTGATTGCCCGCTTAGCGCAAGACTTGCTGGTGCGGGTGGAAGGCTCAGAAGGGTTCGATGCGCCGCACCAGCCGTTCGGGGGTGTAGCCGGTGAAGAAGACCAAAACGCGTAACCAGGCCACGCGTTCCTCTTCGGTCAGGGCTTCCTCGCGGTAAGCCCAGTTCTGCTTGCGGATGTATTCCCGCATGTGGGATGAGAGGCTTTCTAACCGTTGCACAGTTTCCGTGCGTAAAAAGCGGGCCGCTGCAGGGTAACGTTCGGTATGCTGCGCTAATGCCTGGCGCAGGTGTGGCAGGCAAAGCCCATCCGCCTGGCGGTAGAGCGTCTGCGCATGCTCGTCATGCACGGTTAGATCTTCCATGAGGGTAACCAAGGCATTGGCTTGCACCTCTTCCACCACGCGGCACAACGGGCAGGCCGGGCGCACGAGTTGAGGGATGGAAGGCCCAGAACGCCGCCAGAAGCGCGCCAGCCAGCCCCCTATACCTTTCCGGGGTGATTGCAGGGTGCCCCCTTTTTGCAGATCGCGTAGGGCCTGGCGCGCCAGCGACTCGTAGATCAAGTTAACGCCGAGTAGTACGCCGCTGGTTTCCATTTCGGTAGCCACCAGCAGGCGCGTATGCTCGGGGCAGAAGCCATATGCCTCTTGCAGTGGGCGGCGCGATTCGGGGTCGTTGACGTTTTCCCATAGGAAGCCGTCCACACTACGGCGCGCAGCCTCGTCTCCCAGACGGCAGATGGGACAACCGGGTTTTTGTAGCGCTTCTTCCAGGTGAACCAGGGTCAGGGCAAACGCCATTGCAGCCTCACTTTCTGCTGTTTTCCATCTGTGTGCGCAGTGCGTCAACGTCGCGGCGCAAGGCTTCATTCTCGGCCTTCAGTTTCTCCACGTACTCGCTCAGGATGGCGTTCTGGGTACGGATAGCGCCGCTGGTGAGATGCCAATGCTTGTTTTCGGTTTCTACTTCAAAGAGGCGAAAACGCGCGTTAACCAGTTTGCCCTCCACCAGGGTCAGGCGCTCCAGCAACTGACGTACCGCCTCCGGTTCGCTGAGTTGCCCTGCCTCGACCTGGCGTAGTAGATCTTGCCCCTGGGCATAGCCTAGACCGGCACCGAGCAGCAGACGATATCCTTCGGCGGGCTGCCAGCTTTCAGCGCGCAACGTGGCTTCAATCTCAGCTGCCGTCTGGGCATCTATCTCGATCGTCAGTTGCACCTTGTCATCCGCGGTTAACGTCATTCCCTCAAGCATGGGTGCCTCCCTCTGAGTCTATTGTCGCACGTCCATTATCGCCGGAGATGGTCGGCGCCGGGCTATCTGCGCCAAAGAGGCGGCTCAGCTGCAGGGCCAGATTCGCCAGGTGCTCAAAGGCCGCGCCGAAGGTTTCAACCAGGTGAGGATCAACCTCGCCGTAGCCCTTAAGCCGCTGGGGATGGGTATCTACTAATTCCGTCCAACACTGGCTGAAGCGCGCGGCTAACAAGCGATTGACGCTCTCCTCGTGGGGGGATAATCCCAGGCGTGCGCTCAGGGCGGCGATTTCAGCGCAAGCGGTGCGGAGCATCTGGCGCACCTCCGCCTCGCGCTCGGGCGTCAGGTACAGGTGATACCGATAAAGCGCACCCGTCTCGGTGCGGTGTGCCAGCCAGTGCTCGGCCTGAGCCAGGGTTTCTTCAAACGATTGCAGGCTGGCGTAAATGAAATTACGCTGGGAAGAATTGATCCGGCTCATACGTACACCTCTTATAACACAAAAGCCCCTGTCTGAAGAACCGACAGAGGCTATCAGCCCAATGGGCGGTTGAGGATGCGCGGCGAGCCTCACCGCCGCGAGGAAAGCCCTCCGGTAGATGGGGAAGGTCTTTTCCACTCTGATTATACCTGGTTTTAAGGTTGTTTGTGGGTTGCGCTATAATTGAATACATTCTGATCTTTTTACCATCCAATGGGGGCTGGCATGGCAGAGGTTATCGGTTATCTGCGCAACGAGGCGACTTATGGTGAGCAGGAAACGCTCAGGTATTTGCGCAGCCACTTGCCTAAGGAATTCGTAATTTATATTGAGCCACCCCTGCGCAAGAAGCGCGATATTCGCTATCCTGACTTTGTGGTGCTCACCAATTATGGCTATGTGGTGTTGGAAGTCAAGGATTGGGTGAACATCGTAAGTGCCACCCCTCATGAGGCGGTGATCCGTGGGGGCGATGGCAAAGAGCGCCATGAGCCAAACCCGGTGACCAAGACCCGGGAGTATGCTTTGATCCTGGATCAGATGATTCGCGCTGATTATAGGGAAGGCGAAGTGTCGTCTGTTCCCTTTTCCTATGCCGTCGTCCTCATCCATCAACCCCCGGCAGTCATCTCGCAACTGCGCCGGGCGTGGGGAGAGGAGTTTGTGTGGGGGCGCGATGACCTGAGGAACCCCGATTTACTTTTGAGCCGCTTGCGCCATCTCTTCCCGGCTGAACGCTTGCGTCCCCTCACCTGCGAAGAGATTGACCGCGTGCGGCGAGTGATCAACCCGGTGGTGGAATTTGAGACCCCTGACCATACCATTGTGGTGTTGGATCACGAGCAAGAGCGCATTGTCACTGAGGCGCCGCGCGAGCCTGAAGCCCCGCCTGAGCCGACTGAAACGGCGGTGCAGGGGGTGCTCTTTGAGCCGCAAGCCGCGGCAGATGACCTCCCGCCTGAGGGTCGCCGCCTCAGCCAGAGTTTTGCCATCCGCTTGGTGCGCGGCTTTGCGGGTAGCGGTAAGACGTTGGTGCTGATCCAACGGGCGCGTTACCTGCGCGCTGCCCACCCGGAGTGGATGATGGCAGTGCTGACTTACAATAAGCCCCTGCAAGAGCGATTGCAAGTCGAACTGCGCGGACTTAATATTGACGTGTACACCTTTCACGGCCTGTGTTTTCGTCTCTGCGGCTACCCCGCCGAGGACACCCTGCAGAGTGATTCCTTGGATGAGTGGCTCAAAGCGCGGGCGGCGGAAGGATGGGCGTCTGCGGAATTAACGCCTACGTTTCTCAAGACCGAAATTAACTGGCTGCGCGATATGGGTATCACGCGGCTGGAGGATTACCTAAAGATCGAACGGCGCGGTATAGGCGCCGTGCAACGTTTGAACCAAGACCAGCGCTGCCGCTTATTCGCCCTTTATGAGGATTACCGCCGCTTTCTACGTGATAAAGGATGGCTGGATTATGAAGAAATGGCGCTCCGAGTGCTGGAACAGTTGGAATATGGGCAACTGCCCACTGCGCCGCGCTTTGATGCCATACTGGTGGATGAAGCCCAGGATTGGGCGCCGGTATGGATCCGGGTGATCACTTATCTGCTCAAGCCGGAGGGGATGCTCTTCCTGACCGATGACCCTTCGCAGAGCATCTACCGCTATTTCTCGTGGAAGGAAAAGGGCATCCATGTCGTGGGGCGCTCGCGTTGGCTGCGGGTGCCTTACCGCAACACGTGGGAGATTTATCAGGCGGCGTATCAGATCATCGCCGATACACCGGAAATTCAACACCAGTTGTCGGAGCAGGGCGAACCGGTGCATCCGGAACTTTCGGAGGCACAGATGCGCCATGGCCCGCGCCCGCTGTTGCGCCGTTTTTCCACCTTCCAGGCCGAAGTGGATTTTCTGCGTGAGCAGATCGAGGTGCTGCGTCGTGAGGGCCTGCGCGATGAGCAGATTGCGGTGCTGGTGCGCAACCGCACGGATGTCAAGACGTTCAGCGAGGCCCTGCGCGGCTTCGGCGGCTTGGTGGATACGCTGCACCGGCTCAAAGGATTAGAAATGGAAGCCGTCTTCATCCCCAGCCTGCAGAAAACCTTTGCCAAAGGGGAAAATGACCCCGATGAACGCCGTCTGATCTACATGGGTATGACCCGGGCGCGATCAAGGTTGTATTTGAGTTGCAGTGGGCGTTTGCCGCGCTTTTATGAGCACCTGATTCAGGCCGGTTGGCTGGATGCTTTCTAACCCCATCCCTAGCCTTGGGGTGATGAGTAGCGCCGGGCACGCGCGGCCTCGCGCACGGCATTGAGGTTGAGGATTTCGGCCACTTCGTAGCGCGGCGGGACGGTGTTGAGCGGGCGGAGGCGGATAATGGGCGGGAAGTACCCCATCCGCCCGTGCAGTTCGGCCAGCAGCAGAGCGGTGATGAAATTGAGAGAAGGCGGATTGACCAGGATCGAGGCGGTTTGCCAGGTTTCCGCATCCAGTGGGATCTGGGCCATGAGGGCTTCTAGTTGCGGCAAAAACGGTGCGGCGTTATCGAAATGCACGGCCAGGTTGAGAATCTGTTCTATGGTCTCGCCGGTCAGGGTTTCGATTTGACTGCGTTGTTCGGCGGTGAGGGGATGGGCGAAATTCAGGATGATCATACGTCAATGATACCTCCATCGTTAAGATTGACCTAGTAAACGGGAAAATTCGTTCACCACCTGGTTCAGGTCTGCAGCGGGCACAAGGGCAATATCATCCAGGCGGGCACGGCGGCGGATGCCCGGACGTGGTTCGGTATCGCGGTAGATAAGGGCTTTGCGGGCGTAGATGCCGGCCACTTCGCGCCGTGAGAGCGCGCTGAGTTCGTAGAGGTGGGTAGAGAGGATTTTGCCGGTTTTACACGAACCCACGGCCAGCAGACCGTTGTAGGTGACCACAATGTCTAATTCGTTGTCAATATAGTGCCCGTTGCTCCCGTGCTTGCGGATATAGACGTTGCGTTGGACATCGTCAAAGCGCCCGCTTTGCACCAAGGCTTGATGAACGTCCTCCTCCAAGGTGTGGCCTGGGGTAGGGGGCGGCGTTTTGATGTTGTGCCAGGCGCCGATGGGTTTGCCCAGGCTCACCTCCAGCCCATGCGCGCGCAGGTAGGTCTCCACGCTTACCTGTACGCGGATTGGCTCGCGTTTCACCTCCTCGCCTGCGGGCGTGTAGTGGATGATCTGACCGATCTCGGTGCTGACGTAGAGCCAGGGTACGCCGAGGATGTGTGCGGCCTGCTGGGCGGCCAGGCTCATGATCTTGGTGCCACCGGTAGGGTTGAGATACAGCGGGGACGTTGCTTGCTCGAGGGCCCGGACGAGTGCTGTGCGTGCCTGGGCTAGGTTGTAGGCTTCGACCACCAGCGGCGAAGAGACCTGTACCTGGCGCAGTGCGGGATCATGGGCAATAGCGGCTTTGAGCACCTCCACCTGGGGCAGGGTGCGCAAGGTGACCACGAACGTGACCTGGGTATAGGCTTGCGGCGCCTGCCACAACGGGATCAGGTTAGGGATGGGTTGTTCGCCGAGGAGGGTGAAGAGGTGCATGGTGGAGATCTTAGAATATGTGGATTTCAAATAGGCAATTCTTGCAATAATTGCACAAATTTTTGAATATTTTTAATCAAACTCTCGGCATCAGCCGGGTTTTTGCGAAAACCAGCATGATCAATATCGTTGCGTGCATCAATAATGCTCATCCACAACTTAAGGGCGGAGCGAACTTCAGGCACACGGTTCAGAAATACAGGTTGATAGTCGCGTTGCTCGCGGGCGTTTTTGGCTTCAATGTTTATGACGTGCTCAACACTCTCGCGGTGATTCTTGGAGGTAAAATCATGAAAGCCTAAATGGAACATAAACCAATTAACCATCCATTCACGTGCCAGGGTAATGGCTTGCACCCATTGCTCGCGTTGGATGTAGAAGTCAATTAGCCGTCGTTGCTGGTGAAGAAATTCGCAAGGTTTCTCGTTGGGTGCTTCAAGGCCCAGAGGGGCATAATTTTCAACAATTTGATCTAATAGCATCGACAACGGCGAAACATTCACTGCCCATTGTAACGCGGGATTTGCATTTTTAATATCAATCCGCAAGCGTGCAATTTGTTCCGCGACATCTTGCGGACGGATTAATTGCAGGCTATGAGAAATGCTGGTCAAGGCTCCGGCCAAGTTACCCAAGCCCCCGACTTCGTCAAGCGGGAGGTTCGAATCTTTAGCCATTTGGGCCAGGCGGGGGCGAAATTCCTTGACAATTGAGGCTAAATAACGGCTGTCTCCGGTGCGGTTAAAGCGATCGGCAGCCACTGCCCATTCTAATAAGGTAAGCATCGGGGTGAGATCAAACATGGGGGTGCGATTTGTCGCTTTGTCCCGTACATCATATCCCCCATAGAGGACCGCTCTGACTTTAACATTGAATCCACTACGCAGGAAGGCTGTAACAAGCAACCCGATGAGGGGAAATGTCCGCAATCCGTGGGTGATATCGAAAGCCACTTCCTCTTTGGGGCTGACTTTACTGGCGACAACATTAAAGATATCCCATAATTGTTTCTCATCTTGCCCGGTTGGAATATCGCAGTCGCGGACTTTGACAGGCATCCCGGCTAGTTGTTCGATGAGTTTGGGTAAGGTGGTTCCCTTGGCATCTGAGGTGACAAAGATGATCAACTTATGGGGTTGCAAGAAGTGGCATGAGGCAACTGGTGCATAGTCTGTGGTGTATTCCTTGCCATCCCAGACGTAGGTGGTAGATTGATAGTTGCCGGTTCCTAGGAAGGTCAGGAGTTTCATGGCTGTCCTCCGAATTTATCACACGACCTCGCACCACACTTTAAAATAAGAAGTTCTTTCCTGGATGACTTTGACCACTTTTAGCTTCAAGGGCTTCGACTTGTGCCAAAACGAAGGAAGGGTTTCCTGGGCGACTACGGCATAAGCCTGGGTATCCACATCTAACCCGGGAATTTCAAAGAGGGCTTCTCCATTATCTATGTCTAGATAAGTACCCAGAAAAATGTCTCCAACCTTGGGGGTCTCAGAGAAGTGTTGAATAACTTTTTCTTCTTTGGTTTTGGGACGGGGTGTTGGTGTAGGAGCCTGTTCATGGATTGGCTTGATGGAAGCAGAGGGTGTCGTTTGCTTGGCATTCGACTCAACCCCCCTCAATGGCGGTAAATATTTCACCCTTTCATCATCGACAGCCGGCAAACTTGGTTTTTTATCAGAGAAACGTTTTTGTTGCTGCTCAAACCATTCTTGGGCTTTTGCGTCGAATTCTATCTCGACCTTGACCCACCCCAAAGGTTGGAGGGTGTTGTCCTGGGTCACGACGACCTTTCTTGATTTTGGGGAGTCCAGCGGGCCAAGCCATTTTGCGTCGGGATTCCGGCCTGGTTTACCCAGTCCTTGTGTGTTTCTAAAGGATTCAACGACTAATTTGAAGGTTTGCTCAGAGAGCAGATCGGTAATCGTTTTGGCGTCGTAGCCGCCTCCCCAGCCCAGAGGTAGAATAACTGCATGTGAGTCATTGGCCATTTCATTAATCCGAGCCTTATACCAATTTGCGAGATCGGTTTGACCATACCGACTATAAAATGCTTGTTCTTGCACCAATAGGTTTAAAGAGGCGATGCGTAAGTAGTCCGTCCAATAAGCAAAAAGTGCTTCAATGTTGCTATTTCGTAATTCGCTGGCAGTTTCACTCAATAGGTAGGCCTGCCAGGTCGCAGCCAGTTCTACCGTTAAATTCTTCCTAAGCGCCTCCACATAGAGGGTGGTGGGATTGTTTCCGTAATTGTCGTTTTTCCCTTTCCAACCCAAACGGTATTCCCGAATAGAGAGCAACTGAACCTTGTGTAACTCGAGGCTACGACTTATGTCCAGAGGATCTGAATCTCGGATCTGAAGCAGACGGTTAAGATCATAATTGGGCCGTTTATTCGACTTAATTCCATCTCTGACAAAAACCATTCCCTCGATTTCTTTACTTTTAGTTTCCGGTTCTTTTCTTCGACCCTCGGGGTTCTTTATTGGAGATCGAAAGTGTTCAATTTCTTGGGATAGCGTGGAATCTATTCTCCGCTGAAGAGAGATGTCCTCATGTACTTTTCCGCGTAGTAGCGCACTGCGTATGGCGCCTTTGAGCGAAGAGCCAGGGAGAATTGGGTGTGAGGTTAACGTCTTGATGAAACTAAAGATCTCTAGAGGATGATAACCATTAGATTTGATTTGATAGGCCGCTATTGTGGCCAGGTCTATCTGATAGTTAATTTGTCGCAAGAATTCTGCAATCCCGCCTTTTTTAGGATCGGCAAGCGCGGTGGTGAGAATGCTTACTAGGCGCTCATGATCTGGACGAGCACTGATCCATTGCAATAATTTGTCCAGGCTAATAACTACCAACGAGTCGCCATGCACTATATAGTCTACTCCGCTAATCAACCGATCACCGCTGCCGATGTGGACGGGGCTAAGTGTCGTAATTTTTAAGGTCAGAGGCATAAGAACCATGTTCTATTTCCTCCCTTTCTAAAGCCCAACCATAATAGCGGCGCCGCTTTGATAAACAGGAGGATGATCCAAGGGGGTGACCCGTGCCCAGCGTCCATAAATGGTCTTAGAAACCCCATCCGGTTGTGAGAAAACCGATCCTGGCTCAAAAACCCGTATCGGCTCTTTGTAAATTGCTGGACTCTGACCAGGGGTTGGACGCGGGACTCGCTGTTCGCGCTTGGGACGCAGCGATTTGAGAGTGTAAGCCACGGGTTGGCAAATGATGTTATCTTCATCTAGCGCTGGTAAATAACGTGAAAGTGTCATTAGAAATCTGGGCGAGGCAGCTTCTGGGAGTTCGGTGAATGGCTCAATGGTTATCTCAAAGAACCCTTTGCCCGTGCTCCGATTTGCCCCTAGCCCTGTATCTTGTAATAACCTCAAGGCGGGGGCAATAAGGTTTTCTATGTCTGAGGCTTCTGCTCGAAGCAATGCCCACAGTCCGCCGCCTTTGATGAAAAACCACTCCTCCTGATAGAAGAGCGCTCCTTCGATTGTCGCTCCGGCTACGCGGTCAATTTGATTATGTTGTATCAGTTCAAGATCCATCAATTTATTGGGTAATTGTTGCGCTTCTTCTTTGAGACAAAAAGCCCCTGCCTTAATGGTGAGAGGTTGTTGCGGATCGCTATTTTTTCTGAGCAAGTCGCCCGTTTGCAGCACTCCTGAGGTAATAGCACGTAATACCCCTTCAGTGACGTAAGACACTTTTTTTAGTTCTTTAGCGACCTTTGCCAGAGCAAGGCTCAAGGCTTTTTTGGGGGCATGTATTGCATTCGCTTTGATGGCTGCGTAGTCTTGTACGGTGGGTTGGAAGTGGGCGGGACGAGGGTAAAATCGAATGGGTTTCGTAGGGCCAAAGTAAACTGGGAAAGCCTGACTGAAGGCAAAACGGGGCTGGTCTCGTTGCGTTTCTAACCAGTGGCTCAAGGCATCATCATCCATGAGCCCCAAAAGGCGAATTCCCCAGCACACGGCACCGGCTAAGGTATCCGAGCCTAGTGGCCAGGAAGCAAGAGGGGTCAGAGGCTTAAAGTAGACGGCATACGTGTTCATGGCTTAACACTTGGCCACCGAATTTGATCAAAATTCTTGAGAATCTCATCCACCGATTTTGCAGGTAATTCTACTGGCGTAGGCGCTTGACCATTGTAATAATCCTTTGCTGAACGCCAGGAGATTTCTAGTGCCTCAAATTTTATCTCACCACTGCCACGAGAACCGCTACCACCCAGGGAACTTTGTTCCAACAAAGCCATGGACGTGAACAATGTCTTGAACAGTTCGAGATCCTGTGGGTCGTAGATATCGAGGATCATGGTGAGGTTAAATTCACTCCCGGCAGGAACACGTTCAACTGGACGAGGATTAGCCTCAGACGTGATACGATCTAACGCATTCTCGGTTTTAACTTCTGTGAACACCCCCTCGCCCAAAACTTGTTGAAGTAGTCTCTTTGAGTCCTCGGTTAGAAATGCATCTCGGATGGTAAGACGGCTAGGGCCAGTTACTTCCCTTACCTTTTTGTCGTCGTTGGCGGCTCCAAATAACCGACCAACGATGAAGGCGGACTGCCACTTTGTTCTTTGTTCAAGGGGGAGTCTGGCGGGATCGGAAGCCAATTCGCTGCAATCATAGGCTTGGTATGAGTTATGTTTAGGGTGCTTTTTGATTAATCCATAGTACCATTCGGCCAATGAGCGTAATTTGCCTTTCAGGGAAGAACCGGGGATATAAGGCTGGTCAGTTAAAGGATCTTTGATGACTGGATTATCTACCCCGCCGATTTCCATCCCAATGCTTGAACCACCAATATGTAGCCCTGTGACGCAGGTGATATTACACGAGAGGATGAATTTACCTAATAGATGACTGTAGTTAATCATCTTAACCTCCTTATGGCTTAGTCTTTCGGGTGATGATATTTATGGTAAGCCATGATGGCTTCAAGAAAGTTAGCAGCACTTTCAAAATCTTTGGCAGTCTGGCATCTTTCCCGTCCGAAACAGAGGGTTAGTAATTTATAAAACTCTTCTTTTATGTGACCTCGTCCTTTGGCATATGCAAACATCGGCATCAACATGGAAATGCTCGCACGCTTGAACTTGTCTGGATCGCGTTGATACTTCAATTTTAGATCTTTGACATAATGAAATATGCGCCGTAATTGTGTGGCTTTAATGCCGGCTTCCTTTGCAACGATGTCTGCCCATCCGTCCTCGACGGCGTATTCTTCAGGGTTTAGATCTTTCATCGAGCGAAGAGCGCTTATCCCTTGGATGACCTCTTCAATGTGTTTTACACTCATGGGTTACCTCCTTTCACGGATCTTTAAACTTGTGATGGATACTGGAACAAGCGTTTTACCACTTGCCATAACCTTAAGCAAATTATTCTGGTGTGTTTGCAGTGCTTGTTGACTAAGCCGACGCGCCAGTATGTAATATAGACGTGGCGTCCATAACGGCTTCAGTTTACCGTCCCTATCAACATGCTGGCGGAATAAGCCCCCCAGGTCATAAATCAAGCCGCGGTTAATCTCCTTGGCTGCGATAGCTTTAATCCAGTCCTCCGCCTGATGCCATAACCACTCAAAACTCACTTTATCCTCGGCTTGAATGTCTTGGTCGGTCCATGGCAGACTCTGGCCAAATAGGTGAATGCGATTGCGACCGTCGCGTTTGGCTTGACCCTCGGCTTCTCTGACCAGCATGGCAAAGCGATGCACCGGATAACGCGGTTTGACCTGAACATAGCCGGCAGAGAGCGTGAGATCCGGATTATTCCCGCAAAACTTTCGAAACTTTTCACGAATCTCTTTGGCTAATATCAGGGTCTGATCCCACGGGCCAATGATGAACAGATCATCACCTCCCGAGTATGTAATGTAAAAAAGCCCATCTGAGCTAGGATCATTATTGACCTCTTGTTCCCATTCTTCAGCAATCTCTTTGCACAAGGTGTTGAGGTAACCTGTGAAGAAAAGATCGAGGGTGCGACTAAGTGTCGCAACGCGAGAAAGTGTGGGACGTAGCAGTTGATCTGGAGGTTTAACAGGATTAATT
Organism: Thermanaerothrix sp.; assembly: GCF_056331585.1. NCBI lineage: Bacteria > Bacillati > Chloroflexota > Anaerolineae > Anaerolineales > Anaerolineaceae > Thermanaerothrix > Thermanaerothrix sp. Next base: position 31,177 of record NZ_JBWGPQ010000014.1, on the reverse strand, counting down.
TCGCGCAAACCTTCGCTCATAAGGACGCCTAGGTTGTCCACATCGGCCATTAGAATTCCAATACGGTCAGCTCCCTGGCTGAGATCGGCAATAGCTTCAAATGGCAGAACATCCCCCTGTGCAACCTCAAGATCTGAGATGGAAAGTGGACGGCGTGCTAACGGTGCCTCATTGGCTAGAAAGCGAAAGGTGCATGGCACTCCTGTAAACACAAAGTTTTGCGTTTGATTAATAGCACTTATCAGAACCTCTTTTGTTCTTGAAAGTAACTGTTGCACGTCTTTTTCATCACGAACGAAAGCAACTTGAACCTTAGGAAAATTGAAATCAATCACGTTTTGTTCGGATAATGTGATGTTTGGGTCATAAACATACACCAAATATTTGGTGTAAGGCAAATGCTTGCCGATTCTCTCGTGGTTTTCGCACAAATCGCAAATCTGACCACTATCCGGCATTGGAGTGAGTTGACATGCTGAACACACATGCCAGGTCTTTTTACTTTGTGGATTATGTTTTTCAGGCTCATAAAAGGATGGGTTGGAGAGGAAGCGTTTCCACTTTCGTTGCTTAATGGACTCAATATCTTCATTGAGTCGTTGCGAGATGTGACTAGTGTCTCTCAGATCTTCTCGACAGGCTTTTTCAACCGCTATCCAGATTCCAATCTCACCCATGAAGGCTTCAAGCAACCAGGTCTCCAATTTCTCTTTCAACTCTTCAAGCGCTTTCTCGGCGCTTAGTGGCAGGATTAAATCAAACCTTCCTCCGCCGACAAAGATGCTACATGTAAATGGCAAACCTAACTCCCGCAGGATCCAATCGACAATCAATTCTGTCTGAAGTTGTAAGTAAAACGAGCGCCCACGCAGGCGTTTAGCAATATGCTCAGTGGTGGCTTCAGGGCGTGATATGCGGTAAATAAAGTCTTGAATCCCAGATACATCCCCTCTTACGAGTAGTAATATGGCCTCATTCGGTTGGGGAAAAGAACTGCGATCATCATAAGCCAAGCATGCGGCAATGGCTGAGACAATACGAGCATGGTCATAAAGTGAAACGTCGGGATAAGCCCTTCGATATTGTTCGGATTTTCCTTTTTGCCAAGGAGTGGCTGAGGGCACACACCATGTATATTTGTAGAGCAGTGCAGTCAAAGTCGTATAGAAGGCCTCAAGACTTTGACGATTCCATTGAGGTTCCTTTTTCCACTGGTCTAATTCTTGGGTAAAGGCTTCCCATAATTCTCGGTAACTATCTGTATCTTCTCCTCTAAGGACGGGAAATATTGTTTCTTCATCCCGTGGATCTAATGGTTTCAAGCGATACCGATAATCGGATGGGGTGAACGTGTCCTTTAATGTTACAGTCGTCAGAATCGAGATTAGCCGGGCTTTCTCCGGATCTTCTATCTCCTCACTTCCTACACGCCTTTCAGCTGCGGCTAAGTGATCGGCAATTTGGATAATTTTTACATCCGGATCCTCTATATCCGAGCGATGATGGAGCAAAACGCCGCTCAGCGCAGAGAGTAAACTAGAGGGCACGTATTTTCGGGCAAAATCATAGCTCAAAAGAGCATGATACCCATGTTCTCCAACATCTTCCTTTGTAAAAGTTTGATCCTCAGGAGCTACTCCTGCTCGTTGAGCGAATTTCCCCACATCGTGGAGTAGGCCGGCCAGGGCCAGTTTCAGGGCACGCTCACGGCGATCCTCACTCATGCAACCTCCTTTCCTCATCCCAAAATGGTGAAAGGCCCGCCGGTAAGTCCTGCACCCCGTGTCGCTTTCCCCCTCGCAGCGACTCCCGTACGGGCGCTTTTAATGTAGCAAATCCTAACGGCTTTGTCATGCGGGTTTTCCCGTATTTTCGTCATGGCGATACTGATAATACAAACCCAGTAGGGCAACCAGTTGCGCGCGGTTCACATCGTCCAGCCCCCAGTGCGTGGTGGCTTTCTGGTAAGCCGAGCATAGATGCTGTTCTACTGTCCGTTCGGAAAGATGCAGGCGCTGGGCCAGTTCGCGGTCGCTCAACCCCTCGCGCACCAGCAGCTCCACCACCCGCCGCTCGGCCTTACTGAGTTGTCTTTCCACGAACGTCTGCGCCTCGCGCACCCGCTTTTCCAAATCCAGCCGCTGCAGGCGCTCCAGCGCCCTATAAGGATCGCTGATCGTGCGCAGGTGGGTGAGAGCCGGTGAGAGGGCGTCACGCAGCGGCACCGGGATGGGGATCAGGTGTACCTCGTCCCCCGGCTGGGGATGCAGACGGCGACTGGCAAGGAATTCTCCTGCCGAATAAAGATGCCACAGCGCGTCTTCCTTATCAAAGAGCAATTGCGCGGTGACCAGGGCAAACACACTGAGCGTTTTACGCCCACCGGCCAGCAATAGATGCAAACGCTCGCCGTTTTGCTTTGCCCGCCATACGCTATGATAAAGCACCCGAAACGCCCATTGAATGGCGCTGGGGGTCTCAACATCGCTTAAGATGCGTCCGTGTCCATCCTGAATGGGCGTCAGGTCCAGCGTAATACGATCACGATAGGGCGGCATGGCAAACGCCGTGCGTAAGGTTTGCACCGCCTGCTCAATGGTGGCGTTTCCGCCGGTATGAATGACCTCCACCCGGCTTACCGGCTCTTGACGATCTAACAACAGATCCAGTCCTGCGGTAATGACCTGTGGCTCCGTTCCTAGGGTGGCGATAAGAGCACACTTTGTGGGCAAGGGCGTCCCCCTGTGGATGATAGTCGTTGTAAATGCGGCGAAGATAATACAATTATAGCAATTTTTGGCCCATGGAAACTCTCAATCCCCTTTCAAACCGGTCTCTAACCAATCGAGATGAGGTCGAAATTCTTGCATGCCCAATTCTAGGGTAATGGTTGGTATTGTTTCCTCGTCGTCAAACACCGGCACCGAAAAGCGCCGCGCATGAGCCACTTTGGTCAGGCGCTGATTTTTCATCACCATCACCGGCGCGTAAACCAGGTCGGGGTAAGCAATGGCCGCAGTCGAACTCCCGATGATGATCACATCTCGCGCCTTCCACTGCCGTAACAGCAGCTCGGTTTCGGCATCCTTAAGCGGGCGGGTATAATCCACCTGAATTTCACCCACGCGGTGGCTGGTTAACACCTCAATTTCGACATTGACCACCCAACCACTGGGCGGTACGATGAACTCCCCGTAATCCAGATCAAACAAGTTTAGCGGATGGGCGGTAACGTTGAGATATTTTAGCCCATTTGGCCCGATGAAAGGTGTGATCTCAGGGTTGCTCATGATGGTTGATCTCTCCCCACAGAGTCGTGTGTTGCAGGCTGAGGTCGGTTCAACCCATCCCTAACCGAATTTTAATCCAAAACTGCGTTTTGAGCCTGCTCTGACCCTTGGAAAAAGCAAAAACAGGGTAAAATCATCCTGCCATGGATGAGAAATCCCTCCACATGCTGGAGTTTCCCAAGATCCTGGAACGTCTGGCGGGGTACGCCGCGTTCAGCGCCTCGGCGGAACTGGCGCATGCTCTACGCCCCAGTACCGATTTTGACGAAGTGGCACGGCGTCAGGCGTGCACACGCGAAGCGCGCCATCTGCTCAGCCGCCATGCCGAGATCAGCGTCGGCGGGGCGCGCGATGTTCGCCCATTGGTGACGCGCGCTGCCCGCGCCGGCGTGCTCTTGGGACATGAACTGCTGGAAATCAAGACCACGCTAGAATCCGCGCGCGACCTGGCGCGTTTCTTTGAACGCCATGGGCAGGATTTCCCTCACCTGGCGGCCATTGCCGCCCGCATGGCGCCGCCCCCTGGCTTGATTGAAGCCATCTCACGTGCCGTTTCAGAACGCGGTGACGTGCTGGATAGCGCATCGCCGCGCCTGGCCACCCTGCGCGCTGAAATTAAAATCGCTCACGAACGCCTGCTGGGGCGCTTGAACGCGATCATGAACGATCCCAAGGTAGCGCCTTGGCTGCAGGAGAGCCTGATCACCCTGCGCAATGACCGCTACGTCCTTCCGCTCAAGGCTGAGGGCAAGGGCCACCTGCGCGGCATCGTGCACGATCAATCGGCCTCGGGGGCGACCCTGTTTGTCGAACCATTGGCGGTTGTGGACCTCAACAACGCTTGGCACGAGTTGCAGTTGGCGGCACGGGATGAAGAACGCCGCATCTTGGCTGCCCTATCGGCCCAAGTGGGAGCACAGGCTGAAACCATCTCGGCACTGGTCGAAGCCCTGGCCGAGTTTGATCTGGCATTGATGTGCGCCAAATATGCCGATGACCTGCGGGCTGCTGAACCGGTGCTGCTGCCGTTCAAACCGGCGTCACCTTTGCATCCCGGAAGTACCCTTCGCCTTTACCAGACCCGCCACCCGCTGATTGATCCGGCGCGCGTGGTGCCGATTGACGTGGTGTTGGATGAGAAAACCTACGCCGTGGTGATCACCGGGCCTAACACCGGCGGAAAGACCGTCTCGCTTAAAACGGTAGGCCTGTTGGTGCTGATGGCACAGGCCGGCTTGCACATCCCGGCCCAACCGGGCTCCACCCTGAGCCTCTTTGCCGATGTCTTTGCGGATATCGGCGATGAACAATCCATTGAGCAATCGCTCTCGACGTTCTCGGCACACATCACCAACATTGTGCGGATTCTGAAGCAAACCACGCCCCAGGCGTTGGTGCTGTTGGACGAACTCGGTGCCGGCACGGACCCGCAGGAGGGATCTGCTTTGGCACGGGCTATCCTGGCGCACCTGGTGGCACTGCCGGTGACCTGCCTCGTGGCCACCCATTACCCGGAACTTAAGGCCTTCGCCCACGCCACACCGGGCGTTGTTAATGCCAGTGTTGAATTTGATCTTCAAACCCTACAACCTACCTACCATCTGACGATTGGGTTGCCCGGGCGCAGTAACGCCCTGGCTATCGCCGAGCGCCTGGGGTTGCCACCCTCCATTATTGCTGCAGCGCGGGAGATGCTCAATCCCACCGATCTGCGAGCCGAGGATCTGTTAGAAGAAATTCATCGTCAGCGCGACTTGGCTCAGCGGGCGCGTGCCGAGGCTGAACAAGCCCGGGCCAAAGCCGAAGCACTGCGCCAGGAACTGGCGCGCCAATTGGAACGCATTGAAGAGGAACGCCAGGCTATCCTGCGCCAGGCTGCCGAGCACGCCGAAGCCGAACTGGCGGCCCTGCGCGCAGAGATTGAGCGCTTACGCCGAGAACTGGCGCGTGCCCGCCTCCCACTTGAAGCGATAAAACGGGTGGCTGAAGCCGTAGAAGCCCTGGGCGAACAGGCCGAAAAGGTGCTCAGCCCCGCCGTTGCCCCGACCACTCCGCCTGAACGCCCGGCACTCGGCGAGCGGGTGCGCATCCGCTCGCTGGGGCTGGAAGGCACGGTGGTGGCCCAGGGTGATGAGGACGTGGAAGTGCAATTGGGCAATTTGCGCTTGCGCACGGGCCTCCACGATATCCAACGCGCCGGAGTTACGGAGACTCCACCGTCACCGGCTCCGGCTGTTCCGCGCCGGCGCAAGACCGCTCCCGCCTCGGCCGTTCCCAGCCCAACCTTGATCGCCCCTTCGCCGGGCCTCGAACTTGACCTGCGCGGACAGCGTGCCGATGACGCTTTAACCGCGCTGGAACGCCACCTGGAAGCGGCTTACTTGGCTGGCCTGCCCTTTGTACGCATCATTCACGGCAAGGGCACCGGTCGCCTGCGCCAGGCCATCCGCGAGGCGCTGGGGCAAAACCCCTATGTGGCGACCTGGGAACGCGGCGTGGAAGGTGAGGGTGGCGACGGTGTGACCATCGCCCGCTTGAAGACCGAGGGGGCCTAAAAACCAAAGGGCTGAAAGTGCTCCGCTTGTTTTCACTTTCAGCCCTTCTTGCAGAGGGTCCCTTGTACCTCTGCCCGAGTGGTAACGCGCTTGTTTGATTAGAGTATACAATCCGGGCGTTGCCAAAACGTGGACAAAAGAGCCTTAAGGAGCAGGATTTAGCCACTGCTGGAGGCGCTGTTCGAAACGCTCACGTAGATGATCGGCAGCCAGATTGTGAAGCAATTGTTGGCAGAGCGTTGTGAGACGGTGCTGGAAAGTGTTTTTGATCTCACTCCCCTCAATGGCTTGCAGTGCCAGTCCCAGCCCCAGGGCTTCAAATAACAGGGATTGGAACGCCTGAGCCTGTTCGATGAGCAAGCGCGCATGGCGGAACACCAGATCTCGCGCCTGTTGGCGATGGGCAATGTAGGCCTGTAACGTATGATAGCGGAGCAACAGATACCCCATTTTGCGCTGGGCGGCTTCGTCTGCGGCTTGGTGGGCGATGCGCTGGGCCTCTTCCAGGTTGCCCAGGGTATAGTGGGCTTCGGCCAGGGCCATCTCCGCCGCCAGGGCAACGTGGGTCACTTCGGTAGTGCGGGTCAGTTCAATGGCGCGGAGAAGGAAATTCAACCCACCCTGGGATTGACCGCTGAGTACCAGCGCCCAACCCAAGCGGTAAAGCGCCTCGGTGGAGGAATGCAGGTCCTGGGCAACTTCCAAGCTGGCGCGGAACTCAGCCAGGGCGGCAGCGTAATCCCCCAACGCCAGCCACAGGTCACCCTGGGTGACGTACATCTCGGCAAGCACCGGATTGCGCTTGTTGAGTGAGGCGACTTGAGTCCGGGCCTGTTCCAACGCGTCCCAAGCCGTCTGAATCAACCCCAACTTCAAACAGACCTGTGCGCGGCAGAGCCATAACCGCGCCGCCAGAGCCGCATTGTCCCACCGTGCGGCTTCTTGCAGACCTTGTTGGCAGGTTTCCAGCGCTGCTGTGAAGTCACCCATTTCTTGTTGCGCCAGCGCTAACGCCAGAAGGGCCCGACCACGATATCCCAGAGTGTAAAGGGCTCGGCTCTGTGCCAGCGCCTGTTCCGCGAACAGGCGGGTGCGCTCCGGCCAGCCCAGGATGTAATAGGTCTTGGCCAGTTGATACCGGGCATTCCCCAGTGCCCGTTGCCCGCTCAGAGTTTCTGCCGCCTGTCCCATTTCCAGCACGCGTTGGTAGAGCAACACAGCATCATAAAACCGCTGAAGCAAGAGCAACGATGCCGCTTTGCGATTGAGCGCTTCCATTTGCTCTTCGAGGTGGCCGCTCTTCTCGAGGTAGGGCAGCGCCTGTTCAAGGAAATTTAAGGCCTGACGGGCCTGCATACGCGCCGTGGCAACCTGTCCCAGGCCGCTCAGTCCACTCCCAATCATCAGCGCATTGTAACGTTGTTCACCGTGGCGCAATAAGGCGGTATAACAGCGCTCGCTGGTCTCCAGGTCATAACGGTTAAACGCCAATTCAGCCCAGCCGGTGTATAAACGGTGGATCAATTCAACGCTTAGCGGGCGTTCCAGGCGTAATAATAGTTCTTCTGCGCGCTGAAAGGCGCTCTCGGCCGCTTGCGGTTGGGCGTCAAGGGCGGCCTGATAAGCCGCTTCGACCCAGTAATGCGCAGCCAGAGATTCCTCGCCACCGGCTTCAAAGTGTGTGGCAATCTGTGCAGCTGCGCTTTGAGCTTCACCACAGGCTTCCAGCGCCCGCGCGGCCCGCAAGTGCAAGAACTGCAAGCGGGCTTCACTTGATTCCAGGAGCAGGACCTCGCGAATCAGGGGGTGTTGGAACGTATAACCCCCATGGACTGGGTCACAAGGGCGTACGAGGTAAGCCCGTTCCATCTCTTCCACCGCTTCCACCACCGCCTCAGCTGGCTCCTGTAACATAGCCTCGAGAATATCCAAACGGAAGGTTTCGCCCAGGACGGCTGCCGCCAGCAGGATTTGGCGCGTCTGGGGGCGGAGCAGGTGCAGCCGTTCGTTGGCCAACGCCCGTACGCTTTGGGCGACCGGGAAGGTTGTGGGCAGGTGTTCCGGACTAAGATCGGAGTGGGCTTCTAACAAAGCGCGCAAGGTTTCCAAGACAAAGAGAGGATTGCCGCCTGTGGCCCGTGCCAGGGCTTCTACCCAGGCTGGGGGAGCTGACTGACCCAAAGCGTAGCGAACAATCTGCGCAACAGCCGAAGCCGTCAGTGGATTAAGAGGGATGGCCTTCAGCAGCCAGGAAACCGGCGAGGTGGTCAGGAAAGTTTGCAGGGCGGGGTTAGGTTCCTCGGGTCGCGCGGCGATGACCAATAGATTACCGTGGGTGAAAAAGCGCTGCGTAACCAGGTGGGTTAGGGTGTGCAGTGTGGCTTCGTCGCACCATTGGGCATCATCCAGGAATAAAAGTAGCCGCCCATGTTGGGAAAGGCGGCGTAAAACATGTTCTATGGCTGCTGACAGATGCGTTTCACGGTTTTCGATGGGAGCGGGTGCACCCGCCGGAATATAGACGGCGAGTTCAGGCAAGAGGGGAAGCAAAATTTGCACCCAATGGGGCGGCAAGGTCTGCCACTCTTCGGTCAGCACCGCCTCACGTAGAGCCTGAACCAAAGGGTGATAGGGAGTATCTCGCTCATGGGCCAGGCCGTTCGCCAGCACCAGGCGCGGCGCGGGTTGGAGGGATTGATAAAGTTCGAACATCAGGCGGCTTTTCCCACTGCCGGCCTCACCCCATACGATCGCAATCCCACCCTGAGACGCCATGGTGCGCAGAGTTTCCAACGCCTCATCCCGGCCCACAAAGGGGACGTGTAGGGTGCGTAGGCTGAACCAGGGCACCGGCTCCGGTGGACGGGGTTGTAAAAGGACTTGGTGCAAGCGCTGACACAGCGCACGGTATTCCTCAGGCACCTCGGTGATGCCCTCCGCAGCGAGGTCGCGTTGTACCCGCTCACACTCTTCCTGCGCCGCTTGGTACTGGCCTAAATCGCACAACCAGCCAATCAGGTGGGCCCGTAGCCGCCAGTGTGACTCATCTACTTGTAATGCTCGGCGCGTCCAGTGGATGGCCTCATCCAAATCACCGCTCAGCGCCGCGTGCTCGGCTAATACTTCCAGGCTGGTCAGGAGGCCGTTTTCCAAGGTGGCTGAAGTATAGGTGAGCCAATCGTCGAAGGCCTCGGTCGAAGGTAACTCTACACCGGCTAAGAAACGCTGCCCGCGCCACAACCCCACCGCTTTGCATAGTTTTTGATACGCTGCCTCGGGTAATGGTGTGGTAAGGGGTAATTTGAGATAAATGCGCACCTGGTGCAACAGGGTCTGGAATTCGCGCGCATCTACGTAAACCTGGTTCTGATCCAGGGCGACCAGGTCTTGGGCAGTATGGAGCAATGTGGGTAGGGGTAACGCCGTGCGTAGTTTGCTCAAGGTCTCACGTAGGTGACGGCGCGCGCTCTCTTCATCTTCATCCGGCCAGAAGAGGTCTAAGAGCGTTTGGCGTCCTACCGGCTCGGATTGGGCGGCGAGGTAGTAGAGCAACGTGCGCAATAGGCGGCGCTGAATCCTCAGCGGCCGCCCGCCGTATTCAATTTGAGGGGGGCCAAGGAGCAAAATACGCAGAGGAGGAACACGCTCAGAATCCATCTGGCCCTGCTTTTCTCATGTTAACCATCCCTTACTTGCACCTGAGTTGTCAGTAAGGCCTGCTTTCGCTGTTGGGCCTGTTCTAAGATCTCCTGTGCCGCGCTCAGATGCGCTACGCTTTGCCCTCCCAGCATTTGCGCCAATTCGGTGACTCGCGCCTTGCCTTCCAACGGCTGCACCTGGGTGGTGGTGCGTCCACCTTGTACCTGCTTGCGCACGCCGTAGTGATGATCTCCGTAGGCAGCCAGCTGGGGCAGATGGGTCACACATAATACCTGATGATGACGCGCCAACAACCAGAGTTTTTCACCCACGACACTACCCACCCGTCCTCCAATGCCCTGATCAATCTCATCGAAGATCAGGGTGGGGATAGCATCTGCTTGAGTGAGAACGCGTTTTAGGGCCAACATCAGCCGCGAGGTCTCGCCACCCGAAGCAATCTTGACCATGGGCTTCAGTCCTTCGCCGGGGTTAGGGGCGATCAGAAACTCCACCTGGTCGAACCCACGCTCATCAACGTGCACGTTGCGGCCATCGTCGAGCGACAGACCATTGGGATCATCTAAAAGGGCAACGGCAACCTCAAACCGTGCCCCGCTCATGCTCAGGTCGGCCAGTTCGGCCTCGACCGCCCGTGCCAAACCGGTAGCGGCTTCGCGTCGGCGCGCCGAAAGCGCCAGGCCGTGCTCACGCAGTTGTTGTAAGAGCACCTCGCGCTGGACCTCTAATTCGGCAATTCGTTCGGTCGCGTGGGTAATGGTATCCAGATCCTGGCGGGCCTTTTCGGCATAGGCGAGGATGGCCTCAATGCTTCCACCATATTTGCGCTTGAGGCGCTGGATGAGATCCAAACGTTCTTCGATTTTTTCCAAACGGCGTGGGTTATATTCGATTTGTTCCTCATAACGGCGCAACTCACTTGCCAGGTCTTCGGCCATGGCGAGCAGGGTCTCGGCCTGCTCGCTCAGTCCGTGTTGGCTGGGGTCAAAGCGTGCGATGGTATGCAATGCCTGAGCCACCTGCCCCAATAAATCGGTTAACGGCGGTGTCTCGCCTTCCCCCTCATCCAGTAACAGCAAGGCTTGCCGTATCTGAGTGGCCAAGTGTTCGGCATTAGCCAGGCGATTGCGCTCCTGGCGCAGTTCGTCTTCTTCGCCGGGTTGCAGATTAGCAGCTTCGATTTCTCGAATTTGAAAGGTGAGCAGATCCATGCGTTGAGCGGCATCGCGCTCGGCCTCGTGCAGATTCTGAAGTTCGCGTTCCAGGTGCCGCCACTCGCGGTAGGTTTGGCGGTAGGCTTCCACCCAGGGCGCATTGCCGGCGTAGCGATCCAGCAGGTGCAGATGCTGGCGCACGTCCAACAGCGAGAGGTGTTCAGATTGGCCGTGAATGTCCACCAGTAACCGCCCAATCTCGCGCAACAAACCTAGGCTGACGCTGTGTCCATTAACGCGTGCCACGCTGCGCCCACCTTGGCGCAGTTCACGCGCCAGCAGAACATGCTCACGGTCCTCGTCGAGCAAGTTCTCGGCGTCCAGCATGGTCAACAGGGGTTCACGTACCGAGGGGGTGATCTCGAACACAGCTTCCACGATAGCGCGATCGGTGCCACTGCGGATGAAGGTGACATCGGTTGGGCTACCCAGCACCATCATCAGCGCATCCAGCAGGATAGATTTACCTGCCCCGGTCTCACCGGTGAACACGGTCAACCCCGGCTCAAAATTCAGTTCCAGGTGCTCAATGATGGCAAAATTCTCGATCCGCAGTTCCCGCAACATTCTGTGCCACAGCCTAAATCTTTATTCCGGTCAGACGATAGAAAACGGTGCTCCCAACCAGAGCGATATAAGCACCTTGCCACAGCAATGGCCAGAGGGAAATCCCATTCCGGCCCAAGAGAAATCCGGCCACCTGGGCCAGGATTAGCACGGCGCCACCGATCATGGCGGCCAGGGTTGCAGCGCGGTAAAGCCAGCGTGAGCGCCGCCGCTGGGTGATCCAGCGCACTGCCTCGGCCACAATCACCCCCGCAACCGGCGCCACAAAGAGGGTGAGGAACCCTAGCAGGCTGGCAATCAGGCTGCCCAGAAAACTCAATACACCGGCAACCACAATGGCCAGGGGGTAATCATACCATTGGGCGGTGTCAAAGACTTTCTGCTGGGATCGTACACAATCTTTGCAGCGGTAGCCGGTGGGGGTGAGCACGGCACATTCCGGGCAAATGGGGCGTTCACAGCGATTGCAACGCAGCAGAGTTTCACGTTCAGGATGGTTGACGCAATAAAGCGGGCTGGGGGCGTTCGTGCTCATCATTCATTGTCCATTGCAGCGGGGTTGAGTTCCATATAGGCATTAATGTTGCGATAGAAATAACCGCGATCTTGAAAGCGGATAAATTGAACCGTGTTGTGGTTGGCCTGCACCCGCACCACATCATCATTTTCCAGCGGAAGTGGCGGTTGCCCATCCACGCTCATGACCGCTTGATGGCTGGATTGCACGGTCACGGTGACTACAGACTCGGGTGGCAGGATGACCGCACGGTCCATGGAGAGATGGGGGGCTACGGCCACGATGAGGATGCTGCGCAGTTCCGGAGGCATGATCGGCCCACCCACAGCCAGGGCATACGCCGTGGAGCCAGTGGGGGTGGCGACGATCAACCCGTCGGCGATGTAGGTGCTCAACGGGTAGCCATCTACGGTGGCGGTCAGGCGCACCGGGCGGACAATCTGTCCCCGGCATACCACCACTTCGTTGAGCACGCTCCACTCGCCCAGGACCTGCTCCCCGCGCAGGTGAGATGCCTTCAACAACATGCGTTCTTCCAACCAGTACTGACCGCTCAAAAGCAGGGGCAAGCGGCGCGGCCAATCGTCCTGACGCACTTCCATCAGAAAGCCGAACCGCCCCAGATTGATCCCTAACACCGGGATGTGTAGCGGGGCACACACATGTCCTGCGCGCAACATGGTGCCATCCCCTCCCAATGCGATCAGCACATCGGCCTGTCCGGCTTGCAGATGTTGGCGCAGGCTCGGCAACGGCGCACAGATCACCACTGGGTAGCCCTGGCGCTCCAAAAATTGCTGCACGGCCTCAGCCACCAGCGGGGCTTCGGCCATGGTGGGATGATAACCAATCGCAAATCGCTGCGGGAGAGGGTGTGGGCTGGACATCTGTTCCTATTATACCAGCCTGACCTCCTTGGTCGGGCTTCAAAGGCGCTGGTCGCAATGGGCACGATAGCCACAGTGCGCGCAACGGATAACCTCGTTATGGGAACGCACGAGCGTGCGCGGGGTGGCATTTTGCATTTCGGTCAGCAGGTCGCGCAGGGTTTGCTCGGCCTGTGGCGTGTAATCAATGGCGAAAGTGCGATTGCGATAACGCAGCACACCGTAGGGTGGACGGTGGCCAGTATGACTTTCAATTAACAAGCAATAGGCCAAAACCTGGTAGATATGCCCTAGATGGGGTTGTAAAGGGGCTTCACGGGCTTTGACTTCGACCGGGATAAGCACATCCCCCTGTTGAACCACATAATCCGGCTTACCGCTCAGGCCGGTTTGGGGATCGAACAACACCCGCTCGGTGGGGCGCAACGGGTGTAGATCGGTGTAAAGCAGGCGTCCGAGAGGGAGGCCGGCGCGCTGTTGTTCACGCCGCCCTTGCCAGAGCAGGAACAACGCTACCAGGACTAGAAGGGAGACAAAAATCAGCCCAATGGTCATTGAAGCCAATATAAGGTTACTAGGGCTACCAATAAGAGCGTTGCAAGCAACAACAGCCCCCAACCGGCCAGTTGGAGCAAGCGGGCGCGAAAAACACGCCGCCCGTGGGCCGCATGGAAGATCTCACCGGCCTGCATCTGGGTGAGGTTGGCTGATTCCACCCCCTGTAAACGATACCACCAGGCACGGTGACAGTAGAGATACGTAACCAGATCAGAGGCGCGAATCGGGCGCGGACTCATCGCTGGTTTCAGGCAACTGCTGGGCCAGGCGGTTGAGGGCCAGCTGTAGCCGCTCTTCACGCAGGCTCAGGGTCAAATCACCGCGGGTGCGTTCCACGATACCGCGCACTAGGTCGGTCTGGCGACGTAGGTTGTTGGTTAACGCGTCCGGATAATCCAGGGTTACCAGCAGGTTGTAAATTTCGTCCATCCAGGTCAGCAGGCGCTCGGCCTCTTCGGAATAGCCCTGGCGTAGGATATCCAAGCAGCGGCGGCGCAGCTCGCCCACCACCTCGGCTAAGCCGTTGAGATAGATGGCATAATCCAAATTCAGCGCTTCGGGCGTGGGAAGCGGGCGGTTCTCAATGATGGCACAGGTGAGGGTGGCCTCAGCGTATTCTTTGAGCGCATCCTGGGTGTACCCGGCATAGAAAATCTGGGGGTAGGTTTGTGCCAGGCCCTGCAACTGCTCCGCCAGGGCACGCGCCTGAGCCAAAAAGGCATCGGCTTGGTCGCTCGCGCTACGATGAATAGCGCGGATGGCGTACGCCGAGGCGCGTGTCAGTTGGCGCGCCTGGGTGAGGGCGGCCTCGCGGGTCTGATTCAGCGCATCCAGCGTGGCGTGCACCTGGCGGGCAAAGGCTTCAAAATCATCTATCTTCATCTTAGCGGCCATTTAGAAAGGGAGATTATCCCCCCCCTCGACATCTTCTAGGGGCTCGGTTTCGGGAATGACCCCCTCCGCGGTTTCTCCCCGGGCGCTGAGGAATTTCACGGTTTGAGCCCGCACCTCGAAGGAAGCGCCGGCTGTGCCATCTCGGCGCTGGAAGATGCGCGGGCTACCCGTAGAAGTATCGGGGATGAGGGTGCCCTCGACCAGGACGCGGCTACCTTGGCGCAGGTATTGGCTGCACGATTCGGCTTGTTTTCCCCATACCGTCACTCTGAACCAAATCGTTTCGGTTACCGTTTGACCATCCGCATCGGTATAGCGGCGATTAGATGCAACCGAAAAACTGGTGACAGGTTGTCCATTAAGCGTAAAGCGCATTTCAGGATCGCGCCCCAAGTTGCCCACAATAATGATCTTATGATACATCCCTGGCCTCCTCTAGAGCCTCGCAGAAGATTCCTTACACGTCACAGAGCTGCCCAATGTTTTAATGCTCTATGAGATGAAGGATGTATTTATTATACTGCATGCCCAGGGGTAAACCGAAAAAGAAAGAGCGCTTTATGCACATCCGCTCGTTTTGTCTTGTGGCGCAGCCGGTGTCACCGGTCGTATTTTGGGACTGCGCCGCTGCTTGATGAAGTAATCCAATGTCACTGCTAAGATGAACACCAAACCTTTGATCACTTGCTGGTTGTATGAGGGTACCTCCAGCAGGTTAAGCCCGTTCGAAAGCACACCGATGATGAATGCGCCGGCCAGGGTGCCCGGGATACTCCCTACGCCGCCGGCCAGGCTGCTCCCACCTAATACTGCCGCTGCGATGGCATCCAGTTCCAGCCCCACCCCAATGTTGGGCTGGGCCGACCACAATCGCGCGGTGAGGATCAAGCCGCTCAGCGCGGCGGTGGCACCGCTAATCATGTACACACACAACTTGACCATACCCACGCTTACGCCCGCCAGGCGGGTGGTCTCTTCACCCCCACCAACGGCGTAGATGTGCAATCCCAGCGCTGTTTGCGAGAGCAGCAGATGAATCAACACCGCTACCACCAGCAGAACCCATACCGGCAGTGGTACCCCGAGCAGGCTATCACTACCCCAGAAAGTAAAGGCGCGGTCCAACCCGGCAATTGGGCGTCCCTGAGTATAGACCAGAGTAAGTCCGCGCGCAATGGCCATGGTGGCCAAGGTGGCGACAAAAGGCGGGATGCGGCCCCACACAATCATCGCTCCATTAAGCAGGCCGATCCCCGCGCCCGCTAGCAGGCCGATCAGCAAACCCGGATAGGTCCCCAGTCCACCCCGCGTCGCGAGCCCTGCTGCTAGTGCCCCGCTCAGTGCAGCTACTGACCCCACCGAAAGATCAATGCCGCCCGTTATGATGGTCAATGTCATCCCCATCGCGGCCAATGCCACCAGGGTAGATTGCAGCGCCACCGTGAGCAGGTTATTTAGGGTTAGAAAATCCGGTGAAAGGATGGCGAATCCCACTCCAATCGCCACAAGGATCGCGTAGGTACTGTTACGGCGCAGAAACTCACCCAGGCCAGGGGCAGGGTTCAGTGGCTGGCTCATGCTGCTACCCTCCGTTCCAGTTGTCCGGTTGCTGCCTGCATGATCAAGTCTTGGGTGGCCTCCTCACGGCTAAATTCAGCCACGATGCGCCCCTCGTGCATGACCAAAATGCGGTCACTGACGCCCAAAATTTCCGGCAATTCCGAGGAAATCATCAGAATTGCCATGCCTTGAGCGGCCAATTCGCTCATCAAAGCGTGAATCTCAGCCTTGGCCCCCACATCTACGCCGCGGGTGGGTTCATCCAGAATCAGCACTTTCGGGTTGAGGGTCAACCAACGCGAAATGACCACTTTTTGCTGGTTGCCACCCGAAAGATGACGCACGCGCTGATTCAAGCTTGGGGTACGCACGCGAAGACGTTCGATGATGGTTTTAACCATCTGGTTGATGCGCCGATAATCAATAAAACCCAGCCGCGAGAGGCGTTCCAACAGACTGGCTCCAGCGTTAAAGCGCACGCTCTGCCCCAGGAATAGCCCCTGTGATTTGCGATCCTCCGGTACCAACCCAATGCCCAGGCGAATAGCGTCGCGGGGGGAACGAATATCCACCTTTCGTCCATCTATCCAAATTTCACCGGCCTCAGCGCGGTCGGCGCCAAAGAGCAGGCGTGCCAAGTTCGTGCGCCCCGCTCCGACCAACCCTGCCAAGCCGACAATCTCGCCCTGATACAGTTCCAGGCTGACCCCACGTACTTCGCGCCCGGCGTGCAGGTTTACCGCGCGCAAGACTGGCTCACCGCGCCGGGTGGGCACCTTGGGGAAGAACTCGGTCAGTTCGCGCCCAACCATCAAGCGTACTACGTCTGCCGGGGTGAAGTCGCGTGCCGGTCCTACCGCCACCAATTGCCCATCTCGCATCACGGCAATTCGGTCTGCCAGTTTAAAAACCTCTTCCAGACGATGGGAGATGTAAATCAAAGCCACGCCTTGATCGCGCAATGCTCGTACCAAGCGGAAGAGCGTCTCTGTCTCGCGCTCGGTGAGGGCACTGGTTGGTTCATCCAGGGCAATCAGGCGTGCATTGTAAGAAAGGGCTTTGGCAATCTCCACCAGTTGCCGCTGGGCGATGCTCAAATCGGCTACCCGCGCCTGCACCGGCACATCAATCCCCAAGCGATCCAATTCGGCCTGAGCCTGGTCATAAAGGCGCTTCCAATCCACCCAAAAGCGCCAACGCCGCGGCTCGCGCCCCAAGAAGATGTTCTGTCCTACCGTCAGTTGGGGGATCAGCGCCAGTTCCTGGTGAATCATGGTGATGCCCAATTCCAGCGCCTGGCGTGGTGAAGTGATGGAGACCGGTTGGCCTTCGAGGTAAATCTTGCCGGAATCCAGCGGCACCACGCCATTGATGATGTTCATCAGGGTGGATTTACCGGCCCCGTTTTCCCCAACCAGGGCAAGGATCTCACCACCATAGACGTCCAAACTAACATCATTAACCGCCTGGACACCAGGAAAGGCTTTTGAAACATGTTCTAGTCGTAAGCGTGGGATGGTTTCGTGCATATCACCTCGGCGGGAATGTAGGGGGCGAGACAACTCGCCCCCCACAGCGCAATGCCCCGGGTTACTTAACGGTGTCCTTGGTGACCAGCGAGAGCGGTACCGGGATGTACGACTCGACCTTCTCGCCCTTGAGGTACTTGACGGCGGTTTCGACGGCGAGTTGGCCCATGAGGGCGGGTTGCTGGGCGACGGTGGCGGCCAGTTTGCCGTCCTTCACAGCCTGGACAGCGTCGTCAATGGCATCGAAGCCGACGAAGACGATGCCGGTGCGGCCGGCGGCCTCAGCGGCCTGGATGGCGCCGAGCACCATCTCATCGTTGTGGGCGAAGACGCCGGCGATGTCGGGCTGGGCCTGGAGGATGTTCTCGAAGACCTTGAGGCCCTTATCGCGGTTGAAGTCGGCGGTCTGTTGGGCGACGATCTTGGCGTCCTTGCAGTTCTGGCTCATGTACTCGTTGAAGCCCTTGCCGCGATCACGGGCGGCGGAGGTGCCGGCGATCCCCTGGAGTTCGACCACGTTGCCCTTGCCACCGATGGCCTTGCAGAGGAACTCTGCGGCCATGCGCCCGCCGGCGACGTTGTCGGAGGCGATGTGGCTGACGACCTGGCCGCCGTTGGCGCCGCGGTCAACGGTGAAGACGGGGATGCCGGCAGCGTTAGCCTTCTGGATGGCGGGGACGACGGCATCGGAGTCGGTGGGGTTGATGAGGAGGGCAGAGACCTTCTTGTTGATGAGGTCTTCGATGCCGGCGGTCATCTTAGCCGAATCGTCCTGGGCATCCACGACGATCAGTTTGACGCCTGCGGCATCGGCAGCTTTCTGCGCACCATCGCGCAGGGTGACGAAGAAGGGGTTGTTGAGGGTCGAGAGCACCAACCCCAGCGTGATCTCACCGGCAGGCTTGGGCGGGGTCACACCCAGCGATTCGGCCGTCACCAGGTTGAGCGGGACGGGGACGTACGACTCGACCTTCTCGCCCTTGAGGTACTTGACGGCGGTTTCGACGGCGAGTTGGCCCATGAGGGCGGGTTGCTGGGCGACGGTGGCGGCCAGTTTGCCGTCCTTCACAGCCTGGACAGCGTCGTCAATGGCATCGAAGCCGACGAAGACGATGCCGGTGCGGCCGGCGGCCTCAGCGGCCTGGATGGCGCCGAGCACCATCTCATCGTTGTGGGCGAAGACGCCGGCGATGTCGGGCTGGGCCTGGAGGATGTTCTCGAAGACCTTGAGGCCCTTATCGCGGTTGAAGTCGGCGGTCTGTTGGGCGACGATCTTGGCGTCCTTGCAGTTCTGGCTCATGTACTCGTTGAAGCCCTTGCCGCGATCACGGGCGGCGGAGGTGCCGGCGATCCCCTGGAGTTCGACCACGTTGCCCTTGCCACCGATGGCCTTGCAGAGGAACTCTGCGGCCATGCGCCCGCCGGCGACGTTGTCGGAGGCGATGTGGCTGACGACCTGGCCGCCGTTGGCGCCGCGGTCAACGGTGAAGACGGGGATGCCGGCAGCGTTAGCCTTCTGGATGGCGGGGACGACGGCATCGGAGTCGGTGGGGTTGATGAGGAGGGCAGAGACCTTCTTGTTGATGAGGTCTTCGATGCCGGCGGTCATCTTAGCCGAATCGTCCTGGGCATCCACGACGATCAGTTTGACGCCTGCGGCATCGGCAGCTTTCTGCGCACCATCGCGCAGGGTGACGAAGAAGGGGTTGTTGAGGGTCGAGAGCACCAACCCCAGCGTGATCTCACCGCTAGGGGCGGCGGTTGGGGTCGCGGCGGGTTGGGCCGGCGCGCAGGCCGCCAGAACCATGGCCGCTAGGACCAACAGATGGAATAACCAGGTTACACGTTTCATCTTTCTCCTCCTTTCTTACCGAGGTTTAGATAAGTTGATTAGACGACTAAATGTTAACTGAACCAATCTTTGGATCACAATTTTTTTCGCTTCCAACCTCCTTTCCAGGCCCGCTTAGCGTGAGGGCGGGCTGAATGCTTTGTACAGCAAAAGTGCCAGGGCAATCACCACCCCCTTGACGACCTGCTCCCACAGCGGGGACACATTGAGCAGGTTGAGGCCGTTGTTGAGGGTTTCGATCAACAACGCCCCCAACAGAGTTCCGCCCAAACCGCCTTCACCGCCGGCAAAACTGGTGCCACCGACAACCACGGCGGCAATAGCGTTGAACTCATATCCTTGGCCGATGATAGGTTGTGCGGAGTCCAGGCGCGCTACCAGTACTAGCCCGGCCAGTGCAGCACAGAACCCCGAGATCGCATAAACCAACACGGTGATGCGCTCGGTAGGTATGCCGGCCAGGCGCGCAGCGGTCGGATTATCCCCCAGCAGGTAGATATAGGCGCCATAGCGGGTGCGGGTGAGGAAGATCCACCCCAGCAAGAAGACCAGCGCTGTCAACACGATGGGCACGGGGAGGCCGCTCACCACACCGGTGCCGATCCAGCGGAAGGTCGCCGGTAGCCCGGTGATTGGTTGCCCCTGGGTGTACATCAGGGTCAATCCACGCGCCACGGTGAGCATGCCCAACGTGGCAATAAAGGGCGGGATGCGCGCCTTGGTAATCATCAACCCGTTAATGACGCCCAACAGTGTGCCGATGCCCAACGCCGCCAGCACCGCCAGCCCAACCGGCTGCCCTTGTTTCATGAGCGAGGCGCCGATGGTCACAGCCAGAGCCAGCACCGAACCCACCGAGAGGTCAATCCCTCCGGTGAGAATGACCAGAGTCATGCCCACGCTGACGATGCCATTGATGGTGGCCTGGCGCAGGATGTTGATAAGGTTTGAGGCCGTGAGAAAACGATCCGAAAGCAGCGTCAGCGCCAGCATCAACAGCATGAATGAGAAGAGCAGTCCGAAGCGCTGAATGAAGGCGCGGCGATCAAAGTGAAGCGCAGCCGGTTGAGTTACCGTCATCATCCACTCCATTCAACGGGGTTAAAATACCACCCCAGCCACCAAGATGATGTTGGCGTAAGGGGTGAACTCACCCGTGCGCACCACGGCGCGGGCGCGGTGGCACAAATCTTTCAATTCCTCATGACTGACCTGTTCAAAAGGCACGCCGGGCAGCAGAGCTTGCAAATTCTGCATCACCTGAGGACTGACGCGCACGGTCTCGTTAGCGATGATGGCCCGTTCGACCTGCATCTCGCTGAGTACCGTGCGCACCGTCTCAATGAAACCGGGCACACCACGGGTCAGCGCCAGGTCAATCCGGTAGGTCTCGGCAGGGATGGGCAACCCGGCATCGGCGATGACAACCATATCGCCGTGCCCCAGGCTGGCAATGAGTTCGGAAAGGGCGGTGTTGAGCAAGGGGGTCTTCTTCATGGCTGACCTCTCTCTTTCAGGAATTGAAGCAATTCATCCCGGCGCGGCATAGAGGGCTGGGCGCCGGGGCGGGTAACGGCAATGGCGCCGGCGGCATTGCCCCAGATGGCCGCCTCGCGCACGGATTTACCCTCGCTCAGCGCCAGGGCAAACGCACCGGCAAAGGCATCACCAGCAGCCACGGTATCCACGACGGTCACTTTATACGCCGGTAGATGTTCACGTTGGTCTCTTATGGCCAACAGTGCACCTTCCTCACCCAGGGTGACCACCAGGTTGCGCGCGCCCATGGTCTGCACCGCCCGGATGGCGGCTTCGCGGTCGCTTTCACCTCCCGCCAGCAGGGATAACTCGGGTTGGTTGGGGAGCAGGTAATCCACCCGCGCCAGCAAATGGGGCGGCAGGGGGCGGGCCGGAGCGGGATTGAGCACGACCTGTAACCCATAGCGATGCGCCAAGTCGGTGGCGGCTTCCACGGCCTCCAGGGGGCATTCCAGTTGCATCAGCAATACCTCGGCGCCCTTAAAGGCCGCTTCGGCGCCGTAAACATCCTGTGCCGAGACGCGCCAGTTGGCCCCCGAGGCGACAACAATGGTGTTCTGTCCTGCCGCGTCCAGGGTAATCAGGGCGACACCGGTGGGGGCATCCGGATCGCGGCGGATGTAGGTAGTATCTACGCCGTCTTGGGCGACGGTGGCTAGCAAAGCCTCTCCGAAGGCATCTTGCCCGACACGCCCGATCATACGCACCTTGCCCCCCAAGCGCGCCACGGCCACGGCTTGATTGGCACCCTTGCCGCCGGGGAAGGTTTGAAAATCACTGCCGATGATGGTTTCACCGGGCTGGGGGTGGCGCGGCGCCCGCACCACCAGGTCCATGTTTAAACTACCTACGATGACAACCGTTCCACTCATAAGACCCTCCGTGTGGTTTCACGCTCGATCAGGGTGGTGGGGATGACCACGCGCCGCGCCGGTAGATTGCGGTTGGCGATGCGTTCCAGCAACAGGTGCACCGCAGCCTGTCCCAAGGCCACTTTGTCCTGGCGAACGGTGGTCAAGGGGGGGGAGGTGTAAGATGCCAGTTCAATATCATCAAAGCCGATGATGGCGACCACATCCGGCACGGCCAGCTCCAGTTCGGCCAGGGCGCGCAAGGCGCCGATGGCCATCATGTCGTTGCAGGCAAAGATGGCGGTAGGAGGATGGGGAAGTGTGAAGAGGCGCCGTGTTGCCAGGTAACCTGAGCGAGGTGAGAAATCACCCCGCACGATCAAATCTTCCTCCACCTCTAACCCGGCTTCATCGAGCGCCTGTCGGTAACCGATCACGCGCTGGGCGCTGGGGGTGAGGTGGGAAGGCCCGGTGATGCAACCGATGCGCCGATGCCCCAGGCGGATAAGATGACGCGTAGCAAGCAGGCCGCCTTGGAGGTTGTCGGCAAGCACGGTATCCACGTCCAGATGGCTGAGTTGGCGGTCTACCACCACGACTGGGACCTCTTGTCGCACCAGCTCTTCTAATGACTGACTGCGGTCACCCGCGGCAACGAAGATCAATCCGTCCACCTGTTTGGTCGTCAGCACCTCCACATAGAGGCGCTCTTTTTCCAGTTCGTTTTCACTGTTGCCGAGGATAACGTTGTAACCCTCACGGAAGGCGGCATCCTCAATGGCGCGGGCGACCTCGGCAAAGAAAGGGTTGGCGCTATCGGGTAGGATCAGGCCAAGCGTGCGCGTTTCACCGCGGCGCAGAGAGCGCGCCAGGACGTTGGGGCGGTAGCCCAATTCCTCCATGGCTTGCAGCACGCGCTCGCGCGCTTCGGGTGAGACGAAGCGGGTGTTGTTGATGACATGAGAGACAGTGGTGGGGGAGACGCCGGCACGCGCGGCAACTTCACGAATCGTGGGCATGGGACAGGGCTCCGCAAAGGATTGCGCAAAGGTTTGCGCAAACGATTGCATTACCAGTATAGCGATCTTAAAGCTAAAAGTCAATAGGCAATTTTCACCGCTATTCTTGCTTCTGGCTGTAGAGATTGGCCTGTCCTCGATCCTGATGATCTGAGTCGATCTTCAGGCGCACGGCAGTGTCTTAGCAACCATGCTTTTTCACGCCACCGTGTATTGGTCTATCTGGGTTTCTTGTCGTCTATCACGATAATCCTGCCCATCCTCACCCTGACGATGGCTCGGTGGCGAAGATTAGCGGTTGGCGCGGGTCGGTGCCGTCGGCCTCGGGCACAATAAGAGCCCACAATAACCGCATGGCCGCGCCCTCACCCCTGGTGAAATCACGCACCCATTCCGATGGACCGGGCCGGCTGTGAACTTCTCCCTTTGACAAATCTACCCAAAACATTTCTTGTTCCACACGCACACCCCCTTGAGAGAAGAATTCAATCTTCTTAAATGGCTGTAGATAAACAAAAATGTAATTTCTCAACGTCCGATGCGGCTGAATTTTGAATTGCGTCAGAAAGTGATAAACTTTATCATCGAATTGTAAGGGTGATTTCATTTCTGGCGTTCTCGGAGGTTAGGGTGTCCAATCCCCACGTTTCCCGCCCCCGTTTTCCCGAAGGTTATTTACACAATCCCACCCGCTGGTTGGCCTGGGCAGACGTGGAAGCACGACTGCAAGCTGCGCTTCACTACTGGCTGGTGACCGTCTCTTCCCAAGGACGGCCACATGCTGTGCCACTGTGGGGGGTGTGGGTGGGGGACTGTTTCTACTTTGATGGCAGTCCGCGGACCCGTCATGCGCGTAACCTGCACGATAACCCGCAGGTCATCGTGCATCTAGAGAGCGGGGCTCAAGTGGTAATTGTGGAGGGTGAGGGCATGAGCGTGCCACGCCCTGAGCCCGCATTGGCCAAGGCGCTGGCGGTAGCCTATGGCAACAAGTATGCCACACTCGGTTATACGCCAGCGCCCACGCAGTGGGATGAAGGTGGACTGTACCGGGTTGTTCCGCGTAAAGTGCTGGCTTGGAATGATTTCACTCAGGATCCAACGCGTTTCATCTTTCCCTCAGGATAACCCAAATCGGGGAATATAATGGACACGCGTTTCTTCGAGGTCCTTCGCCTGATTCATTCCCGCCTGCGCCATCTCCCTCAGCCCTGGGTGCTTACCGGGAGTCTGGGTATGGCTCTACAAGGGATGCCGGTGGCGGTGCATGATATTGACCTGCAAACCGACCGCATCGGCGCGTATGCCATTGCTGACCGCCTGGTGGAGTTCATCACCCAGCCGGTGCATGAGTGGGTTTCGGAACGCATGCGCTCTCACTTTGGTCGGTTGAACATTCACGGGATCCAGGTTGAAATTATGGGCGATATTCAGAAGTGGGTTGACGGCGCTTGGGAGCCGCCGGTGGATATTGCCCGTTACCGCCATTGGGTGGACTATGAAGGAATACGCATCCCGGTCTTGGATCTGGCATATGAGTATCAGGCCTATCTCAAATTGGGACGGTGGGCCAAGGCGGCACAGATTCGGGCCTGGTTGGAAGCACAAGGGCGTCCCCTTGACCCGCCGTAAGAGGCCTATTCTCACCGTTACAGGGCAGCCTTTTCCCATTCATTTCTTTGACTAGTTCCGGCTCAGTGACGAGGCGGGGATGTTTAAGCGCTGTATTTACGCCGGCGTTCTTCGCGTTCTCGCGCCGCCTGCTCAATGAGATCGTCCAGGTCCAGAGTCTCAATCTCGGGATCAAAAGGCTGGCTGAGCGGCCCTTGTGCCCGCCGATACGCCTGGCCCGCGCTATCCCGTTGCAGGTAGCCGGCATCAATCAAGTAGCGGCGCAGGGTGACGTGATCAATGGGCAGGTTTTGGCCAAAGCGCAGGCACCAGCGCTGTAGATGCTGGTTGATTTCACCCTCCGAGTAGGTGCGATCGGGGGCTAACCCCACGACCGCACTGATCAAGAGCACATGATGATCCTGGGGTTTGCGCGGCCAATCCCGCGCGCTCAATACCAGGGCGGTAAACCGTTGCTTAAATTGGGGGGTCGAGAGGGTTTCCATGGTTATTTTCCTTTGGCTTAAAAAGGGTGTCACACCACTGGACCATCGGCGCCCCACCCATCAGATAGGTCTCGGATTTCAGACCGACCCCGCGGCGCTAAATATGAATGGCGTGCCCCTCGGCGGCGTGGGCAGCTTCCATGATCACCTCGCTCAGGGTGGGGTGCGCATGGACGTTGCGCGCGATTTCAGCGGGAGTCAGTTCCATGCGTTGCGCGAGGGTCAGTTCGGGTAGTAGTTCGGTGACCTCCGGGCCGATCATGTGGGCGCCTAGGATCTCGCCGTATTTGGCATCGGTAATGATCTTGACGAAGCCGCCCGATTCGCCCAATCCCAGCGCCTTACCATTGGCCTGGAAGGGAAAGCGCCCCACCTTGACCTCGTAGCCCTCAGCCCGCGCCTGGGCTTCGGTGAGACCAAATGAGGCGACCTGCGGCTGGCAGTAGGTGGCGCGAGGCATCATACGGTAATCCAGAGTGGTTGTCTCCACCCCGGCGATGTTCTCGGCGCAAACAATACCCTGGGCAGATGCCACATGGGCCAGCATCAGTTTGCCGGTAACATCCCCAATCGCCCAAATGCCGGGGACGTTGGTCGCCATGCGTTCATCAATCGCGATGAAGCCACGCTGATCCAGGTGCACGCCGAGTTCCTCCAACCCTAAGCCCTTGGCGTTGGGGCGAAAGCCAATGGCGACCAGCGCCTGCTCGGCTTCCAGCACCTGGGTTTGTCCTTCGGCGGAGACGGTTACCCGCGCGCCGTTCGGCGTAGCCTCAACCGCTTCGACTTTATGGCCGGTCAGGCAGCGAATACCGCGCTTCTCAAAGACTTTCTTGAGTTCGGCGCTGATTTCTTCGTCTTCCAGCGGCAACAGGCGTGGGAGCATTTCCACGATCGTGACCTGACTACCGTAGGCGCTCCAGATGGTGGCGAATTCCACCCCGATGGCACCGGCGCCAATGATGATCGCCGACGCCGGGCGCTTCTCTTGCAGGATGGCTTCGAGATAGGTCACCACTTTCTCGCCATCTACGGGCCAACCGGCAGGCACGGCCACGCTGGCGCCGGTGGCGATGACGATATTCTTCGCCTTCAGGTCGGTGGTTTTACCGTCTTTATCGGTTATCCGTACGGTGTCGCGGGCAGTGAGTTGGGCGGTTCCCATGTAAACCGTAATGTTGTTCTTCTTCATCAGGAAAGCCACACCGCGGGTGAGGCGGTCGGACACCTGGCGCGAGCGCTTGACCGCAACGCTGTAATCCAGTTGCAGATTTTCAAATGAGAAGCCAAACTCTTTACCGCGTTCGCGCAGGGTGTGGGCGACCTCCGCGTTTTTGAGGAGGGCTTTGGAAGGGATGCAGCCCACATTCAGGCAGACCCCACCGAGCCATTGTTTATCCACAATCGCCGTCTTCAGCCCCAGTTGGGCGGCGCGAATCGCACACACATAACCGCCTGGGCCGGCGCCAAGAACCAGAACGTCATAATCGCTCATAGCAACTCCCTCTTGTGCCTTGATGAGCCTCCCTGCGCGGTAGGGGGGCAGGGAAGCAGGACATTACCCTGGATATTATACCTGGAAGCCGCTCAGGCCTCGGGCCAGGTCTGTAAGGTTTGCACAATCTTGCCTAAAAAGGCATCCGCCACAGCACCATCCAGAATGCGGTGATCAAACGTGAGGGAGAGATAGACCATAGGGCGAATGGCAATGGCGTCCTCGACCACCACCGGGCGAGGGGTGATCTTGCCCACACCCAGGATGGCGCACTGTGGGGGCAGAATAATGGGAGTTGCAAAGAGCGAGCCACCCACGCCGTGATTGGTGATTGTGAAGGTGCCACCTTGAAGATCCTCCGGTGTCAGGCGGCGTCCTCGTGCCCGCGTTGCCAGATCATTGATCGCCCGCGCCATGCCCAGCAGTGAAAGCCCATCCGCCTGGCGAATGACGGGCACGACCAGCCCTTCTTCGCCCAGTGAGACGGCGATGCCTAAGTTGATCGTCTCATAGACGCGGATGCCTTCATCCGTCCATGAGGCGTTGAGCAAGGGGTAAGCCCGCAACGCGGCGACGGTGGCGAGGGCAAAGTAGGCGGTATAGGTCAGGTTAACGCCATCGCGGGCAAAGAGCGGTTTATGGGCGATGTAGTGCGTCACAACGCGCTTGAGGTCGGCTTCCATCACGGTGGTCACATGGGGGATGGTGCGCGCGCTGTACGAAAGGCGCTCGGCGATCTTCTGGCGCATGGGGGTTAGGGGGATGAATCGCCCTTCCGCTGCTTTCGGCGATAGCGCAGGGGGCGCCACCGATGTTTCTTCAGTGGGACGGAAGAGATCGCCCTCACCGGGGGTTTCCCAGACCGCAGGTGCTTCTGGCGTGGTGGTTGGGTGGGTTTCGAGATAACGCAGGACGTCTTTTTTGGTGATCCTTCTCCCCTCGCCTGTGCCTTGAATTTGGCGCAAATCGAGGTTGTGCTCGCGTGCCAGGCGGGCAACCACGGGGGAGATGAAGCCGAGGTCGCGATCGCGCCCCGGCGTTGGGGGTGGCGCACCGGGGGTGGCCGGCGTTTCAGTGGGGGCGGGGCTGACGGTCGCCGCTTCCTCGCCGCTGAGGGTTTCGCCGGCGGCGCCGATCCAGGCTAGCACGGTGCCGGCGCGTACGGTCTGCCCGGCTGGCACCACAATTTGCAGCACGACTCCGCCGGCCGGGCTGGGTATCTCTGAGTCCACTTTATCGGTGCTCACTTCCAGCAGGGGTTCAAATTCGGCCACGGCTTCACCGGGTTGTTTGAGCCAGCGTAAGACCGTACCTTCTACCACCGATTCACCTAACTGAGGCATGATTACAGGGGTTGCCATTGGAGTATCTCCCTAATACCTAATAAGCGGCCAGAGCGCGCAATGCCGCGGCAATTTTTTGCGCGTTGGGCATGAACCAGTCTTGCATGGGAAGGCTGAAGGGCACGCCGGGCACATCCGGCCCGCACAGGCGGCGCACCGGGGCATCTAGTGCCTCAAACGCTTCTTCAGCGATGAGGGCGGCAATCTCGGCGCCGTAACCCCCGGTCAGGTTGTCTTCGTGAACGATGAGAACTTTGCCGGTCTTTTGCACCGATTCCAGAATGGTGGTGCGATCCACCGGGGCCAGGGTGCGTAAATCCACCACTTCGACCTCGATGCCCTCAGCGGCGACCATCTCCGCTGCTTGCAGGGCGTAATAGTGCATCATCCCATAGGTGAAAAGGCTGATGTCGCGGCCGGGACGGGTGATACGCGCCGGGCCAATGGGTACCGTGTAGTCTTCGGCGGGTACCTCGCCCCGCAGCAGGCGATAGCCTTTCTTGGGCTCCAGGAAGAGCACGGGGTTGGGGTCACGCACAGCCGCTTTGAGCAAGCCCTTGGCATCGTAAGGGTTCGAGGGGATCACCACTTTTAGCCCCGGCACGTGAGCAAAGAACGCTTCCACGCTTTGGGAGTGGTACAAACCGCCCCCGATCCCACCTCCGTAGGGTGCGCGGATGACCAGCGGCACGCACCACTCGCCATTCGAACGGTAGCACATGCGGGCGGCCTCATTCACGATTTGATTGAAGGCGGGGAAGATAAAATCGGCGAACTGGATTTCGCAGATGGGGCGCATACCATAGAGCGCCGCGCCGATACCTACCCCCACAATCGAAGCCTCCGCCAGGGGGGAGTCTATGACGCGTTCTGGGCCGTATTTATCATATAAGCCCAGGGTGGCGCGGAAGACCCCGCCCCGTTGGCCCACGTCCTCACCCACGATGAACACTCGCTCGTCGCGGGCCATCTCTTCATCCATGGCCTGTCGAATGGCTTCGACCAGCGTCATCTCAGGCATGAGGCACCTCCGCGCAGAACACAGGACCGGCAGCCTCTTCGGGAGCGGGGTAAGGGGCCTGGGTGGCTTCGTTGACGGCGGTGTCCACCAGTGCCTTGATCTCGGCTTCCATGGCTTGCAAGCGTTCAGCGCTGAGCCAACCTTGCGCTTCCAGGTGCTGGCGCATACGGAGCAGAGGGTCAAGGCGCTTGTGCGCTTCGACCTCTTCGCGTGAGCGATAGGAACGGTCGTCGTCGTCCGAGGAGTGAGGTGTCAGACGGTACATGCGGGCTTCAATCAACGTGGGGCCTTCGCCGCCGCGCGCTTTTTCTACGGCCTGGGCGACGGCGTCATACACAGCCAGCGCATCCGTACCATCCACGGCGATCCCCTCCAACCCCAGGCCGCAGGCTTTGGCCGCTGCTCCCTCCACGGCCATTTGCTTCTCGACCGGTTCGGAGATAGCGTAACGATTGTTTTCGACCATAAAGATCACCGGTAAGCGATGGATGGCCGCCCAGTTAACGGCTTCATACCACTCGCCCTGCGAGGTCGCGCCTTCGCCGATGGTGGTGAGCACCACCTTGTCCTCGCGGCGCATTTTGATTGCCAGGGCGATTCCTACCGCGTGCGAGGTCTGCGTGGCGACCGGTGCAGAATGACTGACGACATTGGCACGGCGCAGACTCCAGTGGCTGGGCATTTGCCGTCCGCCCGAACTGGGTTCGTCGCGTTTTCCCATCAAGCTGAGCATGAACTCGCGCGGGGTGTAACCCAGATAAAGCATCAATGCCAGGTCACGGTAGTAGGGCACCACCCAATCTTCGCCCTTACGCAGGGCAAATGCTGCTCCAATCTGGGCGGCCTCCTGCCCAATCCCGGAGATGTGAAAGGCAATTTTGCCCTGACGATGCAGTACCCACGCCCGTTCGTCCAGGCGGCGTGCCAACAGCATGTACCAGAACATGTCCATCTGCTGTGATTCGATTAGGGTCATGTTAAAGGGCCTCCTTTGATCTGGAAAACCTGTAACAATTGGATTAACATCCTGCAAATAGTGTACTTTACAACCGGGTGCAGGGCAATGAGAGCGTTCCCCTAGCCTAAAACCCCATCGCCGATCCAAAGTAACGGGCAAAACCGTCATAAAGAGGTTGGGGCAAGGTTAAGATATAATCATAGCAACGCATTATCCTCAAGTTTTTCCCCAACCCTATACCTCGGCTTCAGGGAAACCCTCATGCGATCAAAACGCACCTGGATCGGCGTAAGCCTGCTCGGATTCATTGGCGCCCTGGCGTGGGCAGTGGAAAACCAGTTTTTCAACACCTTTGTCTATGATACGATCACCCCTGATCCTCGTCCGATTTCCTGGATGGTGGCTGCCAGTGCCATCACCGCTACTCTGACCAGCATTTTGATGGGTGCGCTTAGCGACCGTACCCGTACCCGTTGGGGCCGGCGGCGTCCTTTTATCCTGCTGGGTTATTTGCTGTGGGGTGTGGCAACCGCGGCTTTCCCTTCCGCGGCGTTGTTTCATCCGATCGGTCTGGCGGTGGGTATGGCCATCCTTTTCGACTGTGTGATGACCTTCTTCGGTTCCACGGCCAACGATGCCGCGCTCAACGCCTATGTGACCGACGTGACCACGCCCAGCAACCGCGGGCGCCTGGTCAGCGTGCTGTATATCACTTCGGCTGTGGCAAACCTGATCATCTACGCCGGCGCGGGAATGATCATCGAACGTTGGGGATATTTCCCGCTTTTCTACCTCATCGGCGGTGGCGTGATCCTGATCGGACTCATCGGCGGGCTACTGATCCAGGAGCCACCTCTGCCCTCTACGCCTGTGGGCAGTTACTGGGGGCAAATTGCTGATACCTTCTGCTGGCGGAGCCTGCGTCAGCACCAGGATTTTTTCCTGCTTTTGTTGGCTATGGGGTTATGGGGGGTGGCGCAACAGATTTTCTTCCCCTATCTGCTCATTTATCTCAACCACTATCTGGATTTACCCCCCAGCACCGCAACATTGCTCATCTTTATCGCCATCTTGTTCGGTAGCATCCTCAGCGCTTACCCGCTGGGGTTGCTCACGGACCGTTGGGGCCGTAAGCGCATGGCAGCGCTGGCAGTCCTGATCGAGATCATCGGCCTGAGTGCGTTTTCTCTGGCGCGATCAGACGCTACCCTGGTATTGACTGGTATCCTCTGGCTTAGTGCCGGTACGGCCTGGGGCATTGCCACGAATGCCTGGAGTAAAGACCTCTTCCCGGAGGATAAGCGCGGTCAATTCGCTGGTTATGTCATCCTCTTTACCGTGGCGTTTACCATGATCCCTGGGCCACTGGTGGGGGGATGGCTGGCAACGCACTATGGCATCCCAACTGTGCTGAACGGCAAGCCGGGCTTCATCCCCACACCGTTGATCTTCCAGGCCGCCGCCGCTGCGACCATCTTGGCTGCCTTGCCCTTGGTGGGGGTGCGCGTTCAGCCCCGCCAAAACACGCCCAACCAGACCTAGGGCAGGATCCATAAGACGTCATGCGGTTCTAGGGGAGCCAACCCCTTTGGGTCAAAGGGACTATCTTGCATTTTGGATTTGCTCTTGAATGTTTTCAATATTGATAATATAATCAATTTTGTTATCAGTGGAGGCGTTATGAATCCATCCTTTGATCGTCGACGGGTCTTTATTTTCATCCTCTTTGCCTTTGGGTTGGCCTGGGCCGT
>NZ_JBWGPQ010000013.1:0-66576 GCF_056331585.1 Thermanaerothrix sp. | reverse complement strand
AATACAACGCATGTGCCGAGATTTTATCACGAAACCGCGGGGTTGGGGTAATGGGGTGGGGCAGAAGAGTAAGCGAGGGTTTACCTTTACAACTATGTGGATAGGGACAGACGTTATAACACCAATAGCTATTGCAATGGTTTCAATCATTTCAGTGTTGACAGAAATAACTATAAGATATAAAATAAACATACACGAAATTAGCCTTTGGAGTTTTTCGGGAGAAGCAGGGTTATGGTGTCAGACGAAACGGATAGTGGCTCGGATAGTCCTCCCCTTCTTAGTGGGGACACCGTTGCCTTATCCCAGTTCATTGAAAACATGGGATTGTACTTCGAGGACTACGGCATCCCGCGCATCGGGGGGCGCATCTTAGGGTTGCTCCTGGTGGCGCGGCGCCCGGTCTCTCCTGAGGAGATGAGCGACGTCTTGCAGGTCAGTCGTAGCAGTATCTCGACCAACCTGCGCTCGTTGCTCATGGCCGGTCTGATTGAGCGAATCTCACTTCCCGGTGAACGTTCCGATTACTATGTTTTCTCGGAAGAGGCTTGGGAGCGTACCTTGGAGATGCGCTTAGAGGGTATTCAGGCCCTGCGGGAGATGGCCGAAGAGGGCTTGCAAGGGTTAGAGGCAAGTCATCCCGCCCGTCAACGCCTGGAAGAAATGCTCACCTGGGCAGCTATGGTTGAGGATGCCTATCAGAAGTTACTCGAAGCCTGGCAATCCCGCAAGGAGGTTCCGGCCTGAGGGACTAAACGGTTTCATTATCATAAATGAGACCTTACCCCCACCGGCTGGAACCCCACCAGCCGGTGGGTTTTTCGCCGGCGATCCTGCTGAAGGGAGAAGGAGGTCTGCCATGCGGTATCTGGTTATTCGCACCGAAAACCTCAGCAAGCATTTCGATCGCCGGGTGGCCGTCGAAAATGTAACCCTGGATG
Source organism: Thermanaerothrix sp. (assembly GCF_056331585.1). Taxonomy (NCBI): domain Bacteria; kingdom Bacillati; phylum Chloroflexota; class Anaerolineae; order Anaerolineales; family Anaerolineaceae; genus Thermanaerothrix; species Thermanaerothrix sp. The sequence continues at coordinate 65,635 of NZ_JBWGPQ010000013.1, read as the reverse complement.
TGGAACCGGGTGAGATCTATGCGGTCCTGGGGCCGAAAGGATCGGGCAAGTCCACCCTGATCCGCCTTGTGTTGGGTTTGATTCGACCAACGCGCGGGCGGGTGATGGTGCTGGGGATGGACCCGCTGCGCCAGGGTTTAGCCTTACGTCAGCGCATCGGTTATGCCCCTGAGCAGGGCGTCTTCTATCCTTGGATGCGCGGTGACGAGGTGTTACGATTGCTGGCTCAGACCCGCCGTTTGCCTCTGTCCGAAAGTGCCCCAGATATGGCGCATCAGTTTGGTTTGGATTTGAAACGACCATTTGGTGCCTATGGATGGGGTGAGCGGAAAATCTTATTCCTCATCCATGCCTTCATGTTTTCGGCAGATGTGTTGATTCTGGATGAGCCCACTGTGGGATTGGATACCGTAGCGCAGGATGTGTTCTACCGCTTGGCGCGGCAAGCCCGGGCCGAGGGGCGAACAGTGTTTTTCACTACCTCCTCCTTGTTAGAGGCGGAGCGGTTATGTGATCGCGTTGCCCTGTTGTGGCAGGGGCGTATCTTGGCGGTGGAACGCGGGGTGCAGTTGCGAGCGAAGACTCTGCGCCGGATTGAGATGCGTTTTGCTACGCCGGTAGCCTTTGAAGCCTTTGCCAAGCTGCCCAACTTAGAAGAATTGTACCTGGAAGACAATAAACTACGCTGTACGTTACGCGGTGATCCGGATGCCTTCCTGAAAGTAGCCAGTCAATATCGCATCACCGATGTCATCAGCCAGCAACCCAGCCTGGATGAAATCTATCGCCGTTATTACGGAGTTGGCGGGTATGCTGCCTGACATGATGGTAACCGCCTTACGTGCAAGGATGAGGTGGTTGCTGGGCTGGGGCGGGGGCGTCCTGGTGACCATAGTAATTTGGCTGGGTATCACACCCAGCCTTTCCTTTGAAAATTTGCCGGACTGGCTGGAATTGACCATCCTGGCCGATGAAGGGGGGGAGGGGATTTTGTTCGCCCTGATTTTGCCTTTTCTCATGGGCGTTCCCTTGGTTCTTGAAGCCAGCCGGTGGGTGGGTGAGGCGATCTCTCGCGAAACCATTGCATTTCTCTTGACGTTACCCGTACGCCGGTGGGTACTTTTTCTGGGTGGATGGGGCTTCCACGTGCTCTTATTACTTTTATTGTTAGGGAGTGGATTCATTGGGGGATGGCTTGGGGTGACTGTGTTAGAAGGTGGAAGAAGTGTAAGCAGCATCCTAACCCCGGCGCGCTGGGTGGCACTAGGGCTGTTTTTGATGCTGTTCATCCACGTTGGTATGTTGGCGGCGCTCTTTGCAGCGAATACCTGGGTGGGATTGGGGAGCGGGGTCGGTGTCATGAGCGTAAGTCTGTTTCTATATGGCTGGAGCCAGTACATTCCCTTTCTAACCTGGTTACGCAATATTTTGCCCTGGTATTACTATGTGGTAACCATTCAAGGTGAAGAAAGTGCGCAGGTGGGTTGGTGGTTTATGGGAGGGCTTAATCTGTTACTTGCAGGCGGATTAGCCTGGATTTTTAGGCAAGGTCGAATACTTGAAGCGCCGCAATATTCAAAAGATAAAAAATTGTTAACCGAACGATAACATCTTCTTTGTCCTTTCTTAAGAGATCTCGATTAAGATAAAGGCGTAAATCCTCCTCCTGGTTCAGGTTTTACTCCTGGTGGGTTGGTGAGACAGGGCAAGTCAATCTAATATCGGTGTGTAGAGAGGGCGCTGAGCGGGCGCCCTTTCTACGTTAATGGATTGAAAGTCTTTCCGAAAATTGGGATTCGAAAGAAGGGGTTGTGCAAAAGGCCAGAGTGAAGCGGGATTATTGTATAATGAGCAATAAGGAGATCCTCCGCCGTGATAAATCCCCTGATTGACCCAAATGTAGCGTATTTTCTATTAGTGGTTGGCCTGGTGTTGGGCATATTGGCTCTCTTTTCGCCTGGAACCGGCATTCTGGAGATTGGCGCGCTCTTCGCTCTGGTTCTTGCAGGTTTGGGAATCGCACGCTTAAGCATTAACGCTTGGGCATTGGGTCTATTGGTGGTGGGTGTTGTGCCGTTTCTAATGGCCTTGCGCTTTTCACGACGGTGGTTTTACCTGGTTATCGCCTGTGTGGCTTTTGTTATTGGTTCTATCTTCCTGTTTAAAACCCCGGAAGGTGGGCTGGCGGTGAACCCGCTTTTAGCCGCGGTAACCTCGACTGTAGCGGTGGGTTTGTTCTGGCTGGTGGGTTGGAAGGGCTTGGAGGCCATTCGCCGTCGTCCGGAAATCTCGCTAGAACGGTTAATGGGGGCGATAGGCGAAGCGCGCACAGCGATATATCTAGAAGGAACCGTCTATATCCATGGTGAAGAGTGGAGTGCGCGCAGTGAAATCCCCATCCCCATGGGGGCCAGAGTGCGTGTGGTTGGGCGTGAGGGCCTGGTATTGGTTGTGGAACCCCTGCCTTCTTCATCATCTCAATCTAAGACATAGAAAGGTGTTCTGAGGAGGTGTGTTCATGGAACTGGTATATTGCCTAATCGGCGTCATTGTAGTAGGAGGCATTGCGTTTTTAGCTGCCGCTATTCGCATTGTCCCGGAGTATCAGCGTTTAGTGGTTTTCCGGCTGGGGCGCTGCCTGGGATCGCGTGGACCGGGCTTGGTCTTCCTGATCCCTTTTATTGATCGTGGCGTGCGCGTGGATTTGCGCGAGCAGGTACGCGAGATCCCGGCGCAGACCGCTATTACCAGTGATAACGCGCCCATTTCAATTGATTTTCTGTGGTATTACAAGGTTTTCGATCCGGTGCAGAGTGTTTTGCAGGTTGCTAACTTTGAAGCAGCGGCTCAAGGTATTGCCACGACCACCCTGCGTTCGGTAATCGGGGCAATCATGTTGGACAGCGTTTTATCAGAACGCGAGCAGATCAATCATGCACTACGCACCCGTCTGGATGAGGTAACCGAGCGATGGGGGGTCAAAGTAACCAATGTGGAAATCCGCGAGATTATCCCGCCGCGCGAAGTGCAAGAAGCGATGAATCGACAGTTATCGGCTGAGCGCAACCGCCGCGCGATTGTTACCGAATCTAACGGCACCCGTGAAGCGGCGATCAACGTGGCCGAAGGTGAAAAGCAGGCGGCTATCCTGAAGGCAGAAGGTCAAAAGCGGGCTTCGATTCTCATTGCCGAAGGTGAGCGCGAGGCACAACTCCTGCGGGCTGAGGGGTATGCGGCAGCGTTGGAGAAAATCTTCTCGGTGGCCAATCGCTTGGATTCCAAGACGCTTACCTTGCAGTATTTTGAGACTCTCAAGAGCATGGCAACGTCACCATCTACCAAGTACATTTTCCCTATGGAGTTCACCAGCCTATTGGGAGATTTCATCCGCTTGCGCGGTGAGCAGGGTAGTGGGACGCCCCAATCCTAGATTTTGACATCTGAAGAGGGGAGTTGGTCAGTTTGGTCAAACTCCCCTCTACACAAATAGCGAACTTGGTTACCACAGTTCATTATCAAATTCTTGAAGCCAACTGGCGGGATATTCAGGCTCTTTACCGCTTGGAAAAGGCTTGTTTTGGTCGTGATGCCTGGCCTTTGCTGGATATTGTGGCGGTCGTAACCTTGCCCGGTATTGTACGATTGAAGGCTGTGGTAGATGATCAACTGGTAGGTTTTGTTGCCGGTGAATCCAAACCCAAAGAAAGACTGGGTTGGATTTTGACTTTGGGGGTCAGGCCGGATTATCGAAGATTGGGTATTGGACGGTCGCTACTGTTGGAATGCGAGCAGCGGTTAAACATGCCCCGCATCCGTTTGAGCGTGCGACGTACAAACTGGCCGGCCATTCAGTTGTATTATCGGGAGGGTTACCGCGAAGTGGACGTTTGGAAGCATTATTATAGTGATGGCGAAGATGCGTTAATCATGGAAAAAATAGTTGACTCATAACGCAAGAGCGTATATCATAAAAGTAGGCTCTATGAAGAAACATCCTGTTTTACCTTGCTCACTGTCTTTCGCGGCACGCGGTATTTCGCGTGCCTTTTTGCTTGTTTAACCTTTTTCCAACCTATGAAAGGAGATGCGTGATGGATTACGGGATGATTGGCAAGCGTGAGAAAGCCAGACGATATGCCCAGGAGCGTGAACGCATTCGCTTTCAAACCTTCACGGTGACGGTGGAAGGAGAAAATAACACCCATGTGGTTCAATTCGACCACGGTAAATGGCAGTGTGATTGCGAATTCTTTCGCAGTCGCGGTGTGTGTAGTCACACCATGGCCCTGGAAATCGTCCTGGAGAATATGCTGACCCAGCCGATCAATTCGTAGCCGTAAAGGGTTTTCTCTTAAGCGAAAGCGGATCCCCCGGTTTTATGGAGGATCCGCTTACGGTTAAATGAGCATTTGGTTGTAACGTAAAATCTGCGCTAAAACACCCAAAAGGCGAGCTTGCGAGCAGATAGGAGGCCTAAAAAATGAGGATAAAAAAGACAGGCGTCATTACCTGTCCCATGGTTGATGTTATCGGTAGGGCTTCAGGGAAAAATCACAACGCTTGAGGCGGAGAGGGTGGGATTCGAACCCACGGTGGCCCAAAGGACCACAACGGTTTTCGAGACCGCCCCGATCGTCCACTCCGGCACCTCTCCAGGTGCTGGTATTATAGCAGAAGTGCGAAAATTTTTGTAAGGATTGCGAGGAATGCTGTTCATGGAGCTGGGGTGGGTGAGGGGGTAAAAGAAGAAAGAGACTTTGTGGTGGGCGTTTTTCGTTGCGAATATGGCGTGAACCGAATTCGCGCAAAAAGAAAACTAACCCCGCTGCAAATCCAATGGTAACGGCGTTGGTGATAAATAACAACGTCGCTCCACCGACGATATTCCATATCATTGAAAGCCAGGCCAATTCCAATGGTAACAAAGGGGGGGCATAAGAGCAGTAGCAATGGTCACCCCTAGCAAAGCAGCAGAAAGATTTTCTCGGGTAAGCGCATAAGCAGCGGCAAAACCGCCTGCTAGGGCGATCACCAAGATCAATGGGTGATGGATGTGTTCGACGAATGACTTCTTGGGGTAATTGTTGCAGATATAAAATGGGCAGGTTGATGTTGATTATGGTAATGGTAAAGGAAAGCAGCACGGATAAAAAGACACCTCACAAATAGAGCACTGAGTGCCGAACTGAGCATACGGCTATCGCCAATAACCGGTACCACCCCAACGGTCAGAATGGGCGACATGAGTGGAGCAACCAACATTGCACCGATAATCCCTGCTGGCGAGTTAGTCAATGGGCCAAGCGTGGCAATAGGGGTTGAAAGCACAACCAGAAGGAAAAAGTCAAAACCGGGTGAGGAAAGGAGGGTAGTTCGATGATGATTTCTTCCCGTTCCTGTGTGGTGAGCGAGCGCCTTTCCAAAACACACGGAGCATCTTCTCTGTAAGAGAAGGAGATCGTTTTTCCGATTGGCTCATGTTTTTTACAGATCAAACGAACTGCCTTTGGCGGGGTAGTGGATGTCGTGGAAACCGATTTCTTTTAATTTTTCGGTTAATGCTCCGGCGGCGTTCGGCTCGCCATGAACCAGAAACAGTTTTTGAATTGAGGATTGACTGGCCTGGGCATAACGTAGGAGCATATCTTGACCAGCATGGGCAGAGAACCCGTCAATCGCCACAACTTCGGCGCGACGGTCGAAAAGTTCGCCGAAGATGCGCACAACGGGGGCACCTTCAACCAACCGTCGCCCTAACGTATCCGGCGCTTGCCAAGAGACAATCACAATTGTGTTGCGCGGATTCTGGATGTTATGTTTGAGGTGATGGAGAATCCGCCCGGCTTCGGCCATTCCCGAGGCAGAGATGATGATCATCGGATCCATGCGGTCATTGAGAGCACGGGATTCCTCAACGGATTGGACATAATGTAATTGGGGGTAATTGAGCGCCGGGTGACCGCCACTTTGGACGAAAGCGCGGGTTTCTTCATCGAAGAGGTCGGTGAAGTGTTGGAAGATGCGGCTAGCTGCCACGGCCAGCGGACTATCCACGTAGATGGGCACGGGTGGAATTTCACCGGCTTGAAGCATGCGATTATAGCAATAGACCAGTTCCTGGGTGCGCCCGACTGCAAAGGCCGGGATGATTACCTTTCCTCCGCGCTTCAGGGTACGTACGGTAACCTCTCGTAAGCGCTCGTAGGCTTCCTCAGGGTCGTGATGCGGATGATCGCCGTAAGTACATTCCATCATCAGAAAATCGGCGGCTTCGGGTAGCACTGGATCGCGCAATAGTGGCAAACGTTCCCGCCCAATATCGCCCGAAAACCAAAGTCGGAAGCGGTGTCCTTGCTCTTCAATATCAAGCACAATGGCCGCTGATCCCAGGATATGTCCGGCGTCAACCAGGGTCGCCTGCACACCGGGTATGGGTTCAAAGGGTTGTTGATAAGGGATAGGGTGAAAAAGTGGTGTAACTTTTTCAGCATCGGCTACCGTATACAAGGGCTCTAGCGGTGGTTCACCGCGTTTACGGCGTTTTTTGTTGACATAGTTGACATCGGCCTCAAGGACATGGGCGGAATCGCGCACCATGATGTCGGCCAGGGCGGCAGTGGCTGGGGTGGTGTAGATTGGACCGGCATAGCCTTGCTTGACCAAGTTGGGCAGATTCCCGCTGTGATCAATGTGAGCATGAGAAAGGATTGCTGCCGAAATTTGGCGGGGATCAAACGCGAACGTCTGATTGCGGCGATAGGATTCTTCTCGTTTGCCTTGGTAAAGCCCACATTCTAGAAGTAAGGTATGGCTGTTGACTTCAAGCAAAAATTGGGCGCCGGTAACGGTTTGAGCAGCCCCCAAAAAATGGATGCGCATATCGGGCTCCTTTTGGGGTTGGAAAAGATAACTCAGGGTGAATCAAGGGTGGGCAAGGGCAAAATTGGCCTCTTGTAAAACACGCAAAATTTCCGTTCCAAAGCGTCGAAAACGCCAGGGGGTGGATTGCATGATTTGGGCTAAATCCTCAAGGCGGGTGGGGTTTTCGCGGGCAATGCGCTCCATAAGGTCACGAGGCAATATAATATCGGATTCGACGCCTAAGTGCCGCCCCAGTTGTTTACGCCACTGGCGTAAATGCTCCAGGCGGGCTAAAGCGGCCTCATCATGTATCCCATTACGGGGGCGCGGCGGGGGAGGGGCGGTAAGCGCCGCGCGGATGGTCTCGAGCAAACCTTCTTGGAATCGTGCCCGCTGTTTGGCATTCAGGAGTCCCAGCCGGGAAAGGTCTCTTGGATTCTGAGGCAGGGTGCGCGCCAGTTCAAGTAAGACCTCGTTGCTGAGAATTTTGAAATGCGGGAGATTAGCCTGCCGCGCCTGCTCGTCGCGATAGGCATATAAGGCGGCCAAGACAGCCATCTGTTGAGGAGTGAGGTTATAGCGCTGAGCCAGGTTCCAGTCCGGCCCACGGCTCAAATCGGTGTTAGGCGGGCTCACTTCGGTAAGACGGGTAAAATCTTCCTGGGCTAGTTCCCAGAGACCTTTTTGCTGTAAGGCAGTGGCTAAACGTTGACGCAATGGAATTAAGAAGTGGGTATCGTGGCGGGCGTACTCCAACATGGCCGGCGATAGAGGGCGTTGAGACCAGTCGGCGCGTTGATAGTGTTTTTCCAGTTGGAGCCCGAATTCCTGTTTGAGCAGATTGGCTAATCCAACTTCGCTCCGCCCCAGGATGCGCGCTGCATGCATGGTATCGAAGATGTTGCGGAAGATAAAACCAAAATCGCGCTTAAGGCAGATGAGATCGTATTCGGCGGCATGAAAAATTTTCTCAATTCGTTCCGAGGCAAACAGCGGGCCGAGGGCGGAAAGATCTCTCAGGCACAATGGGTCCACAAGATAATCGGCTGATGGGGTTGAAAACTGGATCAGACAAACCTGTTCCTGATAAGCGTAAAGACTGTTGGATTCAGTGTCTACGGCCACCTGAGAATACGTTGAGAGGTCTTCAGCCAGGTCTTGGAGGGCTTTGGAAGAATCTACCCAAATAAGTGGTGTGGCATCAACGGCCATGATCAGGATTATAGCAGAAGGATGGACGGGCAGGAAGTACTTGCTCGGCTTAGGGGGGGATTTGCCCTTCTCTGGGCTGAACAGCGTTGAAAAAGTTGTGATATATTATTTTCAACACGCGGAGGGTATATGAAAGAGCGAATTCTGATTATCGAAGATGATGAAGCCATTCAGCGTATTCTCAAACGTGCACTGACCTATGAGGGTTATGTGGTAGAAGCGGCTCTGGATGGAGAGAGCGGTCTCAGGCTCTTCCGCGAGTCGCGCCCTGACTTGGTGGTTTTGGATTGGATGCTGCCGGGCATTGATGGCCTGGAAGTGTGTCAGCGCTTACGTGCGGCCAGCAAAGTGCCGATCTTGATGTTAACGGCCAAGGACACCGTACAGGATCGGGTGCAGGGCTTGGATGCCGGTGCAGATGATTACATTGTCAAGCCCTTCCAGGTAGAAGAATTTTTGGCCCGGGTGCGGGCGCTCTTGCGGCGCACCGAGGCTGAGCGGGCGCCCGTTTTGAAATTTGCGGACCTCGAATTAGACACACGCACCCGGCAAGCTCGCCGCGGGCAGCGGGTGATTCCATTGACGGCGCGCGAATTTGACCTCTTAGAATTGTTCATGCGCCACCCCCGTCAGGTATTGACGCGAGAGATGATCTTTGATCGCATCTGGGGATATGATTTCAGTGGCGAGAGCAATGTCCTGGATGTCTATATTCGTTATCTGAGACAAAAACTGGAAGCCGAAGGTGAACCCCGCTTGATCCATACCCTGCGCAGCGTGGGTTACGTTCTGCGCGAAACTGAAGAATAAATGTCCCTACGGTTTCGGCTTACCCTTCTCTACACCTCACTTTTAGGGGGTGTCTTGCTCGTTATTGGGGGATTGGTCTATGTGTTGGTCAGTCAGACGCTGCTCGGGGAAGTGGATGCGCGACTGGCGCGAGCGGCAACCCAACTCATCAGCCGTTTGCGCGTCAATGTGGCAAATCAGTTTGATCAGCACACGGTAATCGGTTTTCAACCCCTGGAGAACTTGTTTTTTCAAGTTTGGGATGCGGAAGGGCAACTCCAAATCTCTCGCCCCTCTGGCTTGTTACAGCCGCTGGATCCGGTAGGTTTGGATTATGGACGGCCGGTCTATCGCTCTATCTCGAGTGGTGAGATTCATTTGCGTGTGCTCTCGGTGCCCCTGCGGAGTAACCGCGGCCCGGTGGGGGTACTTCAGGTAGCGTTAAGTTTAGACCTGTTGCTGGTTGCCCAACGCACGCTGGCGACACTGTTGGTGACCATGTTCGTTCTAGCCGTGATCATTGTGGGTATGGGGACTTGGTTGGGCACCGGCTATATATTGGCGCCGCTGCGGGTGGTAACCGAGGCGGCGTTACAGATCACGCGGGCGGATGACCTCTCGCGACGCATCCCCCTGGCGGGGCAAGAAACCGATGTGGAGTTTCGGCAACTGATCACAGCATTTAACACAACCTTGGAACGCCTGGAAAGTCTCTTCCATGCCCAACGGCGCTTCCTGGCCGATGTGAGCCATGAACTGCGTACTCCGCTCACGGTCATTAAAGGTGAACTTGGGCTGATGCGTTTGACCGGGACGGTGGAACCCGAATCAGTGGAAGCCATTGAGCAGGAAGTCGATCGTCTAACGCGTCTGGTGGGTGATCTCTTGCTGATGGCCCAGGCTGAAGCCGGTTCTCTGGCCCTGGACCGCCAACCTGTGGCTCTGGACAACCTGGTGCTGGAAGTTTACCAGCGGATGCAACACCTGGTAAAAAACGGACGTTCGCTGGATATTGCAGAAATTGAACCCATTACTTTTATTGGTGATAAAGATCGCCTTAAGCAAGTCTTGATCAATTTGGTGGGCAATGCCATCAAATATACGCTGGCCGGGGGTGAAGTGCGGTTAGGACTGCGGCGTGTGGGCAATGATATTCAGATTAGCGTAAGCGATAGCGGCCCGGGCATCCCTGAGGAAGATTTACCCCATATCTTTGAACGCTTTTATCGCGGGCGGAGTCAGAACGGCGAAAATGCGCCTTTTGGCTATGGGTTGGGTCTGGCGATTGCGCAGCGCATCGTCCAGAGTCACGGGGGGTGGATCGAGGTTCAATCCCGCCTGGGGCAAGGGACCACGTTCATTGTTCATTTACCTGCTGAAGGGCTGGCCCAAAATGGCGTCGAGCCCGATCCACCTTGAGGTTGTCGGGCTCGCGCCAGGAGGAGAAGGTAGGGGTTATAGGAGGGTGCGCGGGTGATCTTCACTGCCACGGGCAGGGCGGGCGTTCAGACTATGGTAGGTGGGTTCAGGGCGTGAGGGGTTGACGGTGGGGGTGGGCCGTGATGTCAGGTTGGCAGCCGGTGTGGGGCGCGGGGCGAAGGTTGAGGTGGCAACGGTAGGGCTGGTACTTGCAATGGGGCGTGTGCGGCGCAGGGGGGTGCGCAGCATGGGTTGATCTCCAGTTGAGAAGAGGCGTTCACCAGCGACGGAAAGCGTCCCAATGATGAGGATGCGAATCACCCATACCATTATGGCAACGAAGATGGGCACAACCGTGATCAGTGTGTCTCGATCAATGACGGAAGTGCTGGCCGGGGTATGGGAGACGATGGCCATGGAGACGCCCCACCAGGTTAGCAGAGCGTTGAACGTAGCGGCCAACAACCATGCCCCGAAGAGATACCAGACTTCTTTTGGCTCATAGGCTCCCTGCTCTGGGGTAAAGAGGCGGGCAATTCCGGCAAAATCAATGCCACAAAAGGCGAGGGCTAGAATGGTAGACCATTGGATGCCGGCGAAGGAAAGGTCACCCAATAGATCGCGTAGGGCGTAATCGGTGGTGCTGTAGTTGAAAATCTCAAAGGCCAGCAGTGCGGTGAGGATGATGATACCGAAGACAAAACCCGGGTGCAGACGTAAGCGCGTGATCAGGTTTGAAAACCACTGACTAGGGGAAAGAGATTGAGTATCCATGAGGTTCTCCTTTTTCTTTCGGCAGGAGTCGTAAATAACAGAGTTGTCTCGATTATAGAAAATATGTTCTATAATGTCAAGCGCCATAGGTGGGTTGAAAACAGAAAAAAGCACAATATATAGGGGTGATAGGGCGGGCCACGCCGGAGGATAGAAGGTTTGATTGTGATCGAAGCAAAGGGCCATATCATGATGCAGATGGGGTCTAGTTGAGCCGGATTGGGTTAAAATCGGGAACAAACCTTACTGGGAGTTGGCAGGATGAATCTCCAACCTGGCTTGAGTCACGAATTCAGCATCCTGGTTCAGGAGTCCGACACGACTCGCGCTTTAGGTGATGATACGCTTCCGGTTGTATTAAGCACACCGCGTCTGGTGGCTTACCTGGAACACGCCGCCCATCACACCGCGCTTCCGCACCTGGCAGAAGGGCAGACTAGCGTTGGAACCTTGGTGAATGTGCGTCATCTGGCGGCTACCCCGTTAGGGATGCGGGTGCGGTTTCGAGCAGAGTTAGTCGCTGTTGAGGGGCGACGCCTACGGTTTCGTGTTGAAGCCTGGGATGAGGTGGAAAAAGTCGCCGAGGGCGAGCACGAACGGTTTATTATTGACCGTGCCCGTTTTGAAGAGCGCCTGGTGCAGAAGCAAGCCATACAGAAATAAAAAATCGGGGCAGACGCACTGAGGTTATTACGGTGTCTGCCCCGCTGAGGATGGGATGATAAGCCGCTCAACCTTGGGGAAAGCGCTGATAGCGTTGGACGTAGGCCACAATTCCCCCGGCTTCCAGGATTTGGCGGAAGAAAGGCGGGGGCGGTGGAAGTTGCCATAGGTTATCCCGGACTTTGAGTTGCCAGGTTTGCGGGTCCAGGCTGGCTGGGTCACCATCCTGTACCGCGGCGACGATGTCGGGGGCTTCAAAAAGGGGCAAACCCAGGTTAATAGCGTTACGGAAGAAGATGCGGGCAAAAGAGACTGCAATGATGGCGGCAATCCCGCGTTTCTTCAGCGCTTCCGCGGCATATTCCCGTGAAGAACCACAGCCGAAGTTACGTCCGGCAACAATAATATCACCGACCTGGGCGTGAGCGGCGAACTCGGGACGTGCCTCGATAAACGCGGCTGTAGCCAGATCAGCGTTGGGCCGCATATAAGGGGCATATCGTCCGGGAACGATTTGATCCGTATCCACGTTATCACCGAATTTCCAAATGCGAGTCATGGGAATTCCTCCGTAGGAGCAAAGTGGTTCAGTCTAAGGTGGCGGGGTCAGTGATGTAGCCGGTGATCGCAGACGCTGCCGCAACTGCGGGAGAAGCCAGAAAGATGCGCGCCTCCGGCGCCCCCATCCGCCCGCGGAAATTGCGGTTTCCAGTAGAGAGGCAGATATCGTCCTCACCCAGGACGCCATGATGACGCCCCATGCAGGGACCGCAACCGGGCGTGGTTAATACAGCACCGGCCTCAATCAGCGTTTGAAGGCTGCCATCAGCCGCGGCACGAGTTAGGGCTTGCTGTGAGGCCGGAGTAACGATGAACCGCACCCCGGGTGCCACGCGCCGCCCGCGCAAGATCCGTGCTGCAGTAGCCAAATCTTCGTATCGTCCATTGGTGCACGTGCCTAAAAAGACCACGCTGATGCGCTGGCCGTGGATCTCGTTGAGATCCACGACGTTTTCTACCGTATGGGGTAATGCAATCTGCGGCGGTAAATCTTCCAGGTTGAGGGTGATGGTGCGGGAATAATGAGCCTTCTCATCCACGGTGAGCCATTCCGGGATGGGAAAATCGGCGCCCAGGCTGAGATCGGGGGGAAACAGCCCGGCTTTTGCACCCACCTCTACCGCCATGCTGGCCAAGGTCTGGCGTTCGGCCAGGCTCATCCAGGGGGCGCTATGATACTCCACCGCCATGTAGTTGGCACCATCCAATCCGATCTCGCGGCAGAGGCGCAACGCCAGGTCTTTGGCTTCCACCCATGGGCGGAAGCGCCCCTGCAAGATCACACGCAGGGTCTCGGGCACCCGCAGCCAGGTTTGGCCGGTAGCCCAGGCCAGGGCGATATCGGTTGAACCCATGCCACAGCCAAAAGCACCCACGGCGCCGTAAGCCGTGGAATGGGAGTCCGAGCCAATGACCACCTTTCCAGGTGTGGCAATACGTTCCTCTACCAACACTTGGTGGCAGATTCCGCGTCCAACTTCAAAGAGGCGAATGCCTTGCTCGGCGGCAAAGCGACGCACCCGATTCTGATCATTGGCGATGCTTACGGTTGCGGCAGGCACCACGTGATCCATGGTAAAGACCAGTTGTTGGGGGTCGGCCACGCGGGTGGCGCCTAACTGTTCGTGAAAGATTTTGAGGATAGAGGGGGTCAGCGAATCATGGGACATCACCACGTCTGGACGGATGACGACAAAATCACCTGCTCGGACGGGGTGTCCGGCGGCATGAGAGAGAATCTTTTCGCTCAGGGTTGGGCTCATGCAACACCTCCAGGAGTGAGTAAGGTAGGGTTCGATTCCAGGTTATGGTAATGGGCTTGCCACAACATGCGATCCACTTCATCCAGGGTCAGGGCCTGCACATCAGCCAGGGCTTTGATTTGGCGGGTGATCTCGCGAATTTGCTCATCGCTAAGGCTAACCCCGAGTTGCTCGGCACGGTGACGGATGGCATTCCACCCGGTCAGGCGGTGGGCAACGTGGATGTAACGGGTGAGACCAAAATCCTCCGGGCGTAGGACTTCGTAGGTGCTGGGATCGTTGAGCACGGCTTTAGCATGAATGCCAGCTTTATGCGTGAATGCGGCAAACCCGGTGATGTAGTTGTTGAAGGGAATATCCACGCCGACGATTTCGGCCACCCGCCGATCTAGATGAACCAGCAGAGGTAGGTTGTATTTGGCAACTAAATGTGGGTTGGTTCCGTAGAGGCGGGCAATCAAGCCCCCTAGGGGGGTGATGCCATTGCGTTCGCCAATGCCCAGCACGCTGGTATCCACATGGGTTGCACCGGCTTCCAGGGCAGCGTAGGCGTTGGCAATGGCGCACCCGGTATCGTTGTGCCCGTGAAATTCGATATCGGCCCGGATGCGCTGGCGTAAGGCTGAGACTAAGGCATAAATCTGATGGGGCGTGCCGATGCCAATTGTGTCGGCGATGCCGACCCGGTGCACGCCCATCTGATCTACTGCCTCATAAATGCGGAAGAGATCGGCAGGATCACTGCGCAGGCTGTCCTCGGTGCTAAAGCGCATTTCTACGCCCTGCGTGCTTAAGAAAGCCAGCACCTCTTGAGCGCGTTCGATAATCTCGTCAATGGTGAGATGATGGCTGAACTGACGCAACTTGGAGGAGGTACCGATAACCAGATCCACCCCTTGAACCCCAGTATCCACGGCGCGCTTAGCATCTTCGAGGTTGCAACGGACATGGGTGAGTACCTTGGCGTTGAGCCCCAGGCGAGCGAGCATCTGGCAGTCTTTTTCGCTTTGGGGAGAGGCGAGCGGGGTCGTTACCTCGATGTATTCAACCCCAAACGCGTCGAGCATTTGCGCAATTTCGATCTTTTGTTCTGGGGTGAAAAAGGCATTGACAAATTGCTCGCCTTCGCGTAGAGTGGAATCAATGATAAAGAAATGTTCTAAACTCATGTCCGACCTCCTCGGGTTGAAAAGGATATAAAAAACCACCTCACCGGTGTCTGGTGAGGTGGTTTTCTGAGCCTAATGATTGAGCAAGCAGAACCCGCCAGACTACCGGTGGGGTGTCCGTTGGATCTTCTTGCTCTTCTTCAATTCGGAGATCACAGCAGGAATTGCGATGCTCATGATTGGGCGCGATTATAGGGAATAGTGCCGGTTTTGTCAAGAATTTAACCTTAAAAAATCCAAAAAAGCCCTTGACAGTCAAAGGACTGCGTAGTAAATTTATGCCCAATGTTTAGCCAGATGTTCTTCACCCTGCCACGTTCCCGTCGTCCAAAGCCCACCTCCGCGCGGGAAGGCGGGGTTTTGTTGTTTGGTTAAACGTAATCGTTGAATCCTAACACCAGCCCGAAAGAAAGAGACCCCTCCTTCCCGCTAAGGAGGGGTCTTATTTTATATATCTCAGGAGGACGTGATGGTAAAAGCGCAAGTTAATCGAGTCGTGCTGGCCTATTCAGGGGGATTGGATACCTCGGTGATTGTGCCCTGGCTGCGTGAGAATTATGGCTGCGAGGTGGTCTGCTTCACGGCGGACATTGGTCAGGGTGAGGAGTTAGAAGGTTTAGAGGAAAAGGCATTGCGTAGCGGGGCCAGCCGTTTGATCATCCGTGATCTCAAAGAGGAATTTGCGCGCGATTACCTGTTCCGTGTGTTGCGGGCTGGGGCGATTTATGAGCGTAAGTATTTGCTGGGCACTTCGATTGCGCGCCCGCTAATTGCTAAACACCAGGTGGATGTGGCACACGAGGTGGGAGCAGATGCCGTAGCACACGGTGCTACCGGTAAAGGCAATGACCAGGTACGGTTTGAACTGACTTACATGGCGTTAGACCCACGTCTGAAAGTGATTGCGCCCTGGCGCGAATGGGAGATTCGCTCGCGCCAGGATGCCATTCGCTATGCCCGCGAGCGCAATATCCCTGTGACGGCGACGGAAAAATCCATCTACAGCCGCGACCGCAACCTGTGGCATCTTTCTCATGAGGGCGGCCCACTGGAAGACCCCTGGAATGAGCCGGAAGAGGGAATGTATCTCATTTCTACCTCACCTGAAAGCGCGCCGGACGAGCCAGAATACATCGAGATTTCGTTTGAATCCGGCACGCCGGTGGCAGTTAACGGCGTCAGTATGTCGCCGGCACAGATCATCCATCACCTCAACGCGGTGGGCGGACATCATGGCATCGGGCGGGTAGATTTGGTGGAAAGCCGCCTGGTGGGTATGAAATCACGCGGGGTTTATGAGACCCCTGGCGGCACGATCTTAATGGCAGCCCATCGCGAACTGGAATCCCTGGTTTTGGATCGGGATACGCTGCACTTCAAAGACTTGGTGGCGCTCAAATACGCCGAACTGGTTTACAGTGGGATGTGGTTCTCCCCCTTGCGCGAAGCCTTGGATGCCTTTGTGGATAGCACCCAAGGCCCGGTGACGGGCACGGTGCGTCTCAAACTCTATAAAGGCAACATTATTGTCGCTGGCCGCACCAGTCCCTTCAGCCTCTACCGCGAGGATTTTGCCACCTTTGGGCAGGATGATGTGTATAACCAGTCGGATGCCAAAGGGTTCATCAACTTGTTTGGCCTACCTCTCAAGGTGCGTGCGTTAAACGGCTTGCCGGTCTCCGGATTGGAAATGCCCAGACCGGATTACAGCCGCTTCAAACGGGATTAAGGCGTTGACTAGGAGGGCTTTGACCAATGGAAGGATCCTCTGCTTCTGCACCGCTATGGGTGGGGCGTTTTGAACAACCGATGGATGCGGCAGCCTGGGCGTTAAATGCCTCAGTGGATGTGGATCGTCGCTTGGCATTGGAAGATGTGCGGGTCAACCAAGCCTGGGCAGAAGCACTGCATGAAGCAGGGGTGTTGAGTGCGGCGGAGCGCGACGCCATTGTGGCTGGTCTGGGAGCGATTGCCCACGAGTTTCAAACCGAGACGTTTGTCTTCCAGTCCAGCGATGAAGACATTCACACTGCAGTTGAACGGCGCCTGCGCGAGTTGGTGGGGCCGCTGGGGGGCAAGATCGCCACCGGGCGCAGTCGCAATGACCTGGTGGCAACCGATTTTCGCCTCTGGCTGATGGGGCAGTTACCGCATCTGGAAGAAGACCTTATCCAGGTGCAAATGGCTCTGCTGACCCAGGCGGAGGCTAGTGGCGACATCTACCTGCCAGGTTATACCCACCTACAGCGCGCCCAACCGGTTCTGCTTGCCCACTGGTGGCTGGCTTTTTTTTGGATGTTGGAGCGAGATCGGCAGCGCCTGGGTGATCTCTATCCACGGGTGGCAGTGATGCCGATGGGGGCGGGGGCATTGGCCGGTGCGGGCTTCCCAATTGATCGTGAGAAACTGGCACAGCGTCTGGGCTTCCTCGCCATCAGCCAGAACAGCCTCGATGCCGTGGCGGATCGGGATTTTGCGGCGGAGTTTCTTTTTGCCGCTGCCATGTTGGGTGTGCATTTCAGTCAGTTGGCTGAAATGGTTGTGCTATTTTCCAGCCAGGAATTCGGCTTCTTGGAGTTGCCCGATACGTTTGCCACCGGTTCTAGCCTGATGCCGCAGAAGAAGAATCCGGACATTTTTGAGCTCACCCGGGCAAAGGCGGGGATCTTGCTGGGGCATCTGACAGCTCTCATGACGGTGCTAAAAGGGCTTCCGCTGGCCTATAACAAAGACCTGCAGGAAGATAAGGGCCAGGTGTTTGCAGCGATGGATACCCTGTTGGCTCTATTGCCAGTGCTGGCGGTGGCCCTGCGTGCAATGAACGTCAATGCTAATCGTGTGCGAGCGGCGGTAAGCGCTGAACTGATGACCACCGATTTGGCTGACTACCTGGTGGAGCAAGGGCTGCCTTTCCGTGAGGCCCATGCGGTGGTGGGACGAGTGGTGCGAGAGGCGCTGGCTTTGGGTTGCCCAATCACTGAATTGAGCGAGCAGGCCCTACAGGCTATCCATCCTCTGTTGACCCGAAGCACGCTGGCGATACTCGATCCCGTCCAAAGTTTGGCCCGTCGCAACCTGAGCGGCGGCAGCGGCCCTCAGGCAGTGGAAGCCCAATTACAAGCCGCTCGAGTAGTCTTAAACCAGCGACATGTGCCCATTTTGCGTGAGAATGTGCGGTCAATCCGCACTTCTGGAACATTAAAAGGGTTATAAATTTTCAAACAGGAGGTAAACGATGATGTCCACACATTGTCCTGAATGCGAAGCCGTGATTGAAGTCAATGAGGATGTGCAATTAGGTGAGATCCTAGTTTGCCCGGATTGTGGTGTGGATTTGGAGGTGACTGCGCTGGAGCCGTTCACCCTGGATCTGGCGCCGATGGAAGCGGAAGATTGGGGTGAATGAACCCGATTATCCTGGTGGTTAAGAGGTGTACCGATGAACCATCGTTTGCGGATTGGTGTGCTTTATTCGCGCCTACGGGTGGAGGAAAAGTGGATTTTCGCCGCCTTAGAACAGCGCGGTGTGGATTATGAACGCTTGGATGATCGTTTCGTCCACTTTGACCTGAATAACCCCGGCCCATGGCTGCAGTACGATGCCATCTTGGAGCGTAGCATCAGCTACGCACGTGGGCTATATGCCCTGCGCGTGCTCAACGCCTGGGGCATTCCAACCGTAAATACGGCCGCCGTGGCTGAGGTGTGCGGTGATAAACTGGCCACGACGGCTGCCCTGACGCGTGCTGGCATCCCACAGCCACGCACCGTTGTGGCGTTCACGGCGGAGGCCGCTCTGGAGGCGATTGAGCAGTTGGGGTATCCGGTGGTGCTCAAACCTGTGGTTGGTTCATGGGGACGCCTGCTTTCGAAAATCAATGATCGGGATGCTGCCGAGGCCATCTTAGAACACAAAGAGGTACTAGGGTCTTATCAGCACCAGATTTTCTATATCCAAGAATATATTGAAAAACCGGGGCGAGACATCCGTGCGTTTGTCTTGGGTGATCGCACCGTAGCGGCGATTTACCGCAAATCCGAGCACTGGATTACCAACACCGCCCGCGGTGGGCAGGGTGAGGTGTGCCCGATCACCTCGGAATTGGAAGATCTCTGCGGCCGTGCCGCCGCGGCGGTTGGCGGTGGTGTGCTTGCCATTGATATCCTGGAACACCCGGAGCGTGGATTGCTGGTTAATGAGATTAATCACACCATGGAGTTTCACACCACCGTGCCCACGACCGGCGTGGATATTCCGGGCATGATCGTGGACTACGTCCTGGCTGTGGCTCGCCAGCGCACGGGGGTGCCGATATGATCCGTGCTGCCATTGTTGGTGCATCCGGTTACGCCGGTGGTGAGGTGTTGCGGTTACTCCTGGATCACCCTGAGGTTGAGGTGGTGCAGGTAACCTCGCGCCGTCACTTGGGCGAATATGTCTATCAGGTGCATCCCAACCTGCGCAAGCGCACCACGCTCAAGTTCAGTGACCCGGCTCAACTGGAAAGCGTAGATGTGCTCTTCCTTGCCCTGCCGCATGGGGAAGCCCAGCATCAGATTGACCGGTTAGCCGGTTTGGCGACCTATATCATTGACCTTTCCGCCGATTTTCGCCTCAAGCGTGCGGAAGATTATGAACGCTGGTATGGTGCACCTCATGCAGCGCCGCACTGGCTGGGGCGTTTTGTCTATGGGTTGCCGGAACTTCATCGCGATGAACTGCGGAGCGCCCGTTATGCCAGCGGGGTGGGATGTAATGCCACTGCCGCTAACTTGGCGTTATGGCCCTTGGTGCAGGCGGATTTATTGGATTCTTCTTGCCCGGTGGTCGTTGAGATCAAGGTAGGATCCTCAGAAAGCGGTGCCGAGGGCAACGTGGGTAGTCATCACCCGGAGCGCAGTGGGGTCATTCGCACTTTTTCGCCCTTTGGGCACCGCCATACCGCTGAGGTGATTCAGGAGATGGGGCTGGATAATGTGGTGCTAACGATGACGGCTGTGGATTTGGTGCGTGGCGCATTAGCCACGGCACATGCGCAAGTCAAGCCCGGGGTTACCCAGCGCGATTTATGGCGGGCTTACCGTGCGGTGGTAAATGAAAATCCATTTTTGCGCCTGGTCAAGGAGCAACGCGGCATTTATCGGGTGCCGGAGCCCAAAATCCTGGCCGGCTCGAACTACGCTGACCTGGGTTTTGAACTGGATGAACGCACCGGGCATGTGGTTTCGATTTGTGCTCTGGATAACCTGATGAAAGGCGCTGCGGGTTCGGCGGTGCAGTGCATGAATCTAATGCTGGGTTGGGATGAAACCATGGGGTTAACCTTCCCGGGTTTGCATCCGATTTAGTGTTTGCCGAAGGAGGTTGAAGACGTGGATAGTAATGGGCATCTGCAAACCCTGGTGGTTAAGCTTGGGGGTACCGAAGGAGTTGATTTTGCGGCCATTTGCCAGGATGTGGTGACGTTGCAGCGCGAGGGCTGGCGAATGGTCCTAGTGCATGGCGGATCGGCAGAGGCGAATGCACTGGGTGAGACACTGGGGCATCCACCGCGTTTTGTCACGTCGCCCTCAGGGTTTACCTCGCGTTACACTGACCGCAAAACGCTGGAGATCTTTGCCGCCGCCGTCAATGGGCGGGTGAACACGCTGTTGGTCGAGCAGTTGCAGGCACTGGGAATCAATGCCTTGGGGCTGAGCGGGTTAGATGGGCGATTGTTGGTTGCACGCCGCAAGGAAGCGATCCGGATTATTGAGAACGGGCGGCAAAAAATCTTGCGTGATGATTACACCGGCACCATAGAAACGGTTAACGTCGCCCTACTGCGCCTTTTGCTCACAGAGGGGTATGTACCGGTTGTAGCCCCCTTGGCGCTCAGCCTGCAGGGTGAGGCGTTGAATGTGGATGCCGACCGCGCCGCGGCGATGATCGCGGCGGCTTTGCAGGCGGCAACGCTGGTACTGTTGACAGGGGCGCCGGGGTTGTTGCGCGCGTTTCCGGATGAGTCGTCTCTAATCCCTCGTTTGACCCTGGCCGAGATGGAGCGAGCCTTAGGATACGCGGAGGGACGGATGAAGAAAAAAGTTCTGGGTGCCCAAGAGGCACTGCGTGGTGGGGTGGGGCGCGTGATTATCGCCGACGGGCGGTATAACCAACCGTTATTAAAAGCTTTGCAAGGTGGAGGCACCTGGATTACCCCCTAAATAAGCATGTTGAAGGAGAAAGCGATGAGCACATTGACTATAAGCACGACCCAAGCCGTTGAGGCCCGCCATACCTCGGGTCTTTATAACAAACAACCTATTACCTTGGTGCGGGGTGAGGGGGCATGGTTATGGGACGAACAGGGACGGAATTATATTGACTGCACCAGCGGGCAGGGGGTGGCCAATCTGGGGCACGGGCGGATTGAAATTGCGCGTGCCATTGCCGAGCAGGCCCAGCGCTTGATCACCTGTCCGGAGACCTTTTATAACGATCAGCGCGCGGCCCTGATGGAGGAACTGACGGCACTTACACCAGGGTTGGATCGGGTGTTCTTCTGCAACTCGGGCACCGAATCTGTAGAGGCTGCAATTAAATTCAGCCGCTATAGTACCGGTCGCAAGCAGATCATCGCGACCATGCGCGGATTTCACGGGCGGACGATGGGTGCGCTTTCGGCGACTTGGAACAAGAAGTACCGTGAACCTTTTGAACCGTTGGTGCCCGGTTTTATCCATGTCCCCTACAACAACCTTGAGGCGCTGCAGGCGGCTATCAGTGAGGAAACGGCCGCTGTAATCCTGGAGGTGGTGCAGGGCGAAGGTGGGGTTTATCCTGGTGACCCAGAATATTTACGGGGTGTTCAGGCCCTCTGCCGTGAGCGTGGTGCTTTGCTCATCATTGATGAAGTACAAACTGGCTTTGGTCGTACCGGGCGTATGTTTGCCTATCAGCACTATGACTTGCAACCCGATTTGCTCTGTGTGGCCAAGTCTTTAGCTGGGGGGTTGCCGATGGGTGCTGTACTGATGGGGGAACGGGTGCGGGCGCTCAGCCCCGGGTTACACGGCTCGACCTTTGGCGGCAACCCGCTGGCCTGCGCAGCAGCGCGGGCAGCACTACGAATCCTGAAACGTGAGGATCTGCCAGCCCAGGCGGCGCGCAAAGGGGCTTATTTTATGGAACGCTTACGCCAAATCCGATCTCCTCTCATTCGCGAAATCCGCGGCTTGGGGTTGATGATCGGCGTAGAACTGAAACAGAAGGTCGCCCCATTTCTGGCACTGATGCAGGAACGCGGCATTCTGGCACTTTCTGCCGGATTAAATGTGATCCGTTTTTTGCCCCCTCTGGTCATTCGCGAAGCCCAGCTGGACCGCGTTGCCGAGACGTTGGAAGAAGTACTGGCGCTGGAACCGGTCGCCGCTGAGGAGGCAGGGGAGAATGGTCGCTGATCTTTCTTGGCGTGCGCCTGGCCTGGACACGTTGGTGGGGCTTTTGGAGCGCTACAGCCCAACCGGTGCGGAATCTGAAGCAGCGTCTTGGCTGGTCGAACGCATGCGCACCCTTGGGTTCAGCGCCGCCACCGTGGATGAAATCGGCAACGTGATGGGTTGGATCGGCGAAGGCCGGTATCAAGTAATGTTGTTAGGGCACATTGATACCGTCCCGGGTGAGATTCCGATCCGCCTGGAAGACGGTCGCCTTTATGGCCGCGGCGCGGTGGATGCCAAGGGACCATTGGCGGCATTTGTGGATGCCGTAGCCCGCGTAGGCGAGATGCCGGGGATACAGTGGATAGTGATCGGTGCCGTGGGTGAAGAAGGCGATTCGCGCGGTGCGCGCTATTTGCTCCCCCACTATCGGCCTCACCTACTCATCATTGGCGAGCCGAGTGGTTGGGAGCGTCTGACCTTGGGTTACAAGGGCAGTGCTTGGGTTCAGATCACGGCTCGGCGCACCCTTGCCCATACCGCGGCGCCGGTTGAAAGCGCTTGCGAAGCCGCAGTGGACATTTGGGCGTGCCTGAAGCAGCGGGTGCTGGCCTTTAACCAAGGCCGAGAGGGGGCATTTGACCAACTATTGGTCACCTTGCGGCGGATGGAATCGGGTTCAGATGGTTTTGAAGAATGGGCCCGTGTGCAGGTTGGTTTACGCCTTCCACCGGAGTTGGGGTTGCCGGCTCTGGATAAGATGTTAAAAGAAGTTACCGATGGTGCAACTTATGTGATTGAGGATTTTATTCCCGCTTATCGGGCAGAGAAAAATACCCCCCTGGTACGGGCGTTTTTAGCCGCCATACGCGCGCAAGGGGGCAAGCCATCGTTTACGCTCAAATCGGGCACCTCAGACATGAATCTGGCGGCGCCTGCGTGGGGTTGTCCAACCCTGGCATATGGGCCGGGGGATTCCAGCCTCGATCACACGCCGCGGGAACACATCCTGGTTGAGGAATACCTAAAAGCCGTAGATGTTCTTACCGACGCTTTGCGCGGTCTTGCTTTATCCCATTTGTCACTCCGGGAATAACTTCGCATAGATTTCGGGCGCAAAGCGCTGAACCATCTCGGCGGAGAGGCTGTTCGTTTTGCAAATCTCGGCATATAAATCCACACTAGGGCGGCGAATGCGGCGCTGGGTTTCAACCTCCAGCCCCCACAGGCCGAAGCGCTGCGTCCAACCGCGTTCCCATTCGAAGTTATCCACCAGCGACCAGTGAAAATACCCCTTGATTTGCCAGTTGAAATTAACGGCGCGCCAGACCTGATGAAGGTGCTGGATCAAATAGCGGGGGCGCAGATCGTCATCGGCATCTTCGACCCCGTTTTCGGTGATGATAATGGGTAACCCATAACGCTTTGCCCAGGCCAATCCCTCATAGATGCCCTCCGGGACGTTAGCCAGGAAGCCGGTATCGCTTAATTCCGCCTCTTGGGGGTAATGAGCGGTGTATAAGAAACCGGTCTTGGAGAAGGGGTTGAATGAGATCAGGTCGCGTGAATAATAATTGAGACCAAAGAAATCCTGGGTCTTCGCTGCGGCCGGAATCTCGGTGCGAAAGGTGGCAAAGCGCAGCTTGCCGTGGGTGATGGCTTCGGGGAAGGCGGCGTTAAAGCCCTGGTGGAGGAAATTGGTTATCCAGGTGTCGAGGGGAAACCACGGGCGCGCGGGACGAAAACTGCGATAATTCAGGGCGATGCCCACCCGTGCTGTCTTTTGAATGCGATGAATGGCCTGATACGCCGCGGCGTGACCTTTAACCAGATTGACCAGCACCTGAAATGCTGTGCGCAGATCGTTTTTGCCGGGCGGAAAACCGCCGCCCAGATAACCGCCATAAACATAAACGTTTGGTTCGTTGATGGTAACCCACAACGAAACGTAATCTTTCAGCGCTTCGACAACTTTTGCTACATAGCGTTCGAAGTAACGCGGAGCTTCTTCATTTTCCCAGCCCCCTTGCTCATATAACCAGATGGGATCAGTGAAGTGGTGAAGGGTGACCAGTGAAGTCATATTACGCTGATAAAGCCCGCGGATCATCTCACGATAGTAATCGAGCGCATCTTCATCCCAGCGCTCCGGAGTGGGTTGAATTCGACTCCACTCGATGGAAAGACGGTGGGCATTTTGCCCGGTTTCTGCCGCGCGGTCGAAATCCTCACGCCAGCGCCCACCCCACCAATCGCAGGCTAATCCTGAGCGATGTCCATGAAGGATGCGTCCAGGTTCATTCTCCCATAGATACCAGTTGTTGTTGGTGTTGTTCCCTTCCACTTGATGGGAGGAAGTAGCGGTGCCCCAAAGAAATCCGGTGGGGAAGTAGTAAGTTGCGCTTGGTGGCATGACAGGTTACTCCAGGTTTCAGGGTTATCAGCTGAGATTATTATATCCTGACCGCAGATGGGTGGGCTTCGTTTATAATACCCATGATCATGGATGATATCCTCAGTGCTACAGTTGGACGCCTGCTACGCCAGCGCGGTTTATACCTGGTAACCGCTGAATCATGCACTGGCGGTTTGTTGGGCCACCTTATTACGAATGTGCCCGGATCGTCGGACTATTTTCTGGGCGGGGTGGTTGCCTATGCCGATTCGGCCAAGCAGGCTTTGCTGGGTGTACGGGCTGAGACATTGGCGCGGTTTGGCGCGGTGAGCCGCGAGACAGTCCTTGAAATGGCACGTGGTGTGCGCGAACGTCTCTGCCCGCCTGGTGAAAATATGGCGCGCTTGATCGGTGTGGCCATCAGTGGCATTGCCGGTCCTGGCGGTGGCACAGCGGAGAAACCGGTTGGATTTACTTGGATTGCTTTGAGCACCCCAGAAGGAGATGGGGCATGCTCGTATCAGTGGAGTGGTCAACGGCTGCAGAACAAACACGCCTCAGCGGAGCAAGCCCTGCGCCTGGTATTGGCTTATTTGGAGGGGCATGGCTTACCGACGGGTTGAGGTGATTTTACGGACGCAAGGCGAACGTCAACTCCCATGGATGGTTGTTCAACAGGGACAGGTCTATCCCATTACCGAGTGGGGTCGGGCGTGGGTGGATTGGGACGGCGAACATTACCTGATTCACCTTGGGGATAGGGTCTGCGAATTATGGCATAACACGGCTGAAGCGGCGTGGTATTTAAGGCATCTGACCAAACCGATACAACCGGCCTAAAGGAGGAGATCCCGTGGGCGAATCCAAACGGATCCTAATTCTGACCGCTGATGCGGGTTTTGGACATCGCAGCGCGGCCAATGCGGTTGCCGCTGCCCTCCAGGAACGTTATGGGGATCAATGTGAAGTGCATATCCTAAATCCGTTGGAGGATAAGCGTGTCCCGTTTGTGTTGCGCGAGAGTCAGGCCGATTATGACATTCTAGTGCGCAGGGCGCCCGAACTTTATCGGCTGGGGTTTGAGGTTTCGGATGCCACGTTGCCCAGCGTGGTAGTCGAAGGGGCGTTGACGGTAATGCTCTTCGAGGTGCTGTGGGATGTGGTGCATGACTATCGTCCGGACGCAATTCTGACCACTTACCCCCTTTATCAAGCACCGCTAACGGCGGTTTTTACGATCTCACGGCGTTTTATCCCTCTTTTGACGGTCATCACGGATCTCGTAACTGTGCATCGTTTGTGGTTTCATGATCGTGTGGATTATTGCTTGGTGCCTACACAGGCGGTTTATGATCTGGCGTTGGAATACGGTTTAACGCCGCAAAAAGTGCGCCTTACCGGTATCCCGGTTCATCCCCGCTTTGCCCAGGAAACGCGTCCCAAAGCCGAGATCCGCCGTGAGTTGGGCTGGCAGCCTGACTTATTTACGGTGATGGCGGTGGGTAGTCGGCGCGTTGCTGGGCTTACAGATATACTCCACGTGCTGAATCACTTTGGCGCTCCCCTGCAGGTGGTAGTTGTTGCGGGGAAGGACGAGGAACTCTACACCGAATTGCAGCGGGTTGAATGGCACGTGTCGGCGTTTCTATATCTATACACGACTGAGATGCCCGCTTTCATGCATGCAGCCGATTTGTTAATCTCCAAGGCCGGTGGGTTAACCGTCACCGAAGCCCTAGCCAGCGGCCTGCCTATGATATTAATTGACGTCATCCCTGGTCAGGAGACCGGAAACATGCAGTATGTGGTGCAAAATGGAGCGGGGGATTGGGCTGAACATCCCCTTCAATTTCTGGAAGTCTTAGCCCATCTTCTACACCATGACCGTGCTTTGTTGCGTCAACGTGCCGAAAATGCCAGGCGCCTAGGACGACCCCGGGCGGCTTATGACGTGGCCGAGCTGGTATGGGAGGCAGCACAAACTGGGCCGGTGCGCAAAGCAGGAAACCGGTTAACAGGACGGCGGTCATTGCTTGATCTGTTGCGGCGCAATCAGGTTCATTGGAACGAGGTCACAGAGGTGGAGGGAGTCGAATGACTCGGGCAGATGCTGTGGTCATTATCTCGGCCCAAACGGAATGGGAGGTGGTAAGGGACGTCTATACGACTTTAGAAACTATGAAGAGCCCTTTTGGTGAGTTCGGTGAGACTGTTATTGAGGATTTCAAGGTGATCTTGATGCACGGGGGATGGGGAAAGATTGCGGCATCAGCCTCGGCCCAATACGCACTTGATCGGTGGCGACCCCGTTTGCTGATTAACCTGGGCACATGTGGCGGGATTGCCGGGCAGGTGCAAAAAGGGGAAATCCTCTTAGTGGAACAGACGGTAGTTTACGATATCTGCGAGCGGATGGGTGATCCCCAAGAAGCGCTGGATTTCTACACCACCTATATAGATCTTTCTTGGGTAGGAGACGCACTGCCGGCACCGGTGCGTCGGGTGCGCCTTCTCTCTGCGGACCACGACCTGGATCCTGGGGAAGTGCCGATATTGCGAGAGCGTTTTCAGGCCGTAGCGGTGGACTGGGAAAGTGGTGCCATTGCCTGGGTGGCGGTGCGTAATCATTGCCCTTGCCTAATCTTGCGTGGTGTCAGCGATTTGGTAGATGAGACGCGCGGCGAGGCCTACGTGGCTCTTTCCGTGTTTCAACATGGTGCAGAGGCCGTAATGCGCACGTTGCTCTCTGCGCTCCCGGCATGGCTTTCTCTGGGGCTGAAGGCGCAAATGTCAAAGCCGCTCTGATCTTAGACCTCTGTTATATCGTGACAATTTTCACTATATTTTAGTGCAGGTTGTCTATAGATTGGGTCTGAGGTCAATGATATACTGGGCAAATAAGAGCGATAAAGTAAAATTTCCTCGATACAATCTCAAACCAGAGTTCTCACTGTACATTAATCTTACTATGGCATAATCGGGCTGGATACCCTGGGCTAGACAAGAATATCGGTTTACCAAAAGGAGGTCAGATGGGTCAGTCGGCTGTTGGAACTCCCGTGCGAAGCGGAAACCGGGCAAAATTCTTAATTGGTGGTCTATTGATTGTGGCGGCGATCATTTATCTCATTGTTTCGTCCACCCAGGCCAGTGCGCAATATTTTCTCACGGTAGATGAACTCAATGCCAGGGCTGGGGAGGTGAGAGGCCGCGAAGTGCGCATCTCGGGGGCGGTGCTTGGGGATACTATTCAGTATGACCCGCAATCATTGCAGTTAAGTTTTGAGATTGCCCATGTCCCTGGTGATAATAAAGAGATTGAGGCGCAGGGTGGCTTAGCCGCCGTTCTTCACGCTGCGGTTTCCGATCCCACGCGAGCACGGATTAAGGTGGTATATCACGGGGTGAAACCCGACTTGCTGCGTCACGAAGCCCAGGCGATTGTAACCGGCCACCTGGGTGAGGATGGTGTGTTTTACGCTGAGGAGTTATTGCTCAAATGCCCGACCAAATATGAAGAAGCCCTGCCGGAGCAGGCCGGCAATTGATCCCCCTCATTTACCCTGGCGGATGGGTTCATTTTATAAATAAAAGCCATCCGCTGGTGTTTACCGGCCGGGATGTAGAGAGGAGAACCTATGATTGCTGAGGTTGGCTTTGGTGCGCTCGTTGTTGCGTTCATTGTGGCGATTTATGGCATTGTGGCAGCCGTTTATGGGGCACGTCGCCATATAGAACCATGGTTGGAAAGTGGGCGTCGCGCCATGCTGCTCACCTGGCCACTTATCACGTTATCGGTGGTGTGTCTGGTCAGTTTGTTGGTGAGTGGCCATTATGAAGTGCAGTATGTGTACAACGTTACCAGTAACTTCATGCCCCTTTACCTCAAGATCACTGCGTTGTGGGGCGGGCAGGCTGGTTCCTTGGTTTTTTGGTCCTGGTTGATGGCGGCTTTTGCCTCCGCTGTGACCTTGCGCAAGTGGGAAAGAGATCGTGAGTTTCTGCCCTGGGTCGTTGTTGTAACCCTGGTGACGCTGGCATTTTTCCTGGGGCTGGTCATCTTTGTTGAAAATCCTTTTGTCCGCTTCTGGCAAATGCCCGACGGGCGGCAGGCGGTGGCGATGTTCGCACCACGGGGAGCTATCCCACTGGTGCCGATGGATGGTCGTGGGCTTAACCCGCTTTTACGTCACCCGGGGATGATTCTGCATCCTCCTATGCTCTATTTGGGTTTTGTATCGTTTGTCATTCCTTATGCCTTTGGTGTGGCGGCGTTGATCACCGGGCGCACCGATGATCGCTGGATCCGCATCACCCGCCGCTGGACGCTGATAGCCTGGTTGTTCCTGTCGTTAGGCCTTATCCTGGGTAGCCGCTGGGCATATGATGTCCTGGGCTGGGGCGGTTATTGGGGCTGGGACCCGGTAGAGATTGCCGCTTTTATGCCCTGGTTGAGCGGGACGGCCTTTTTGCACTCGGTCATGATCCAGGAAAAACGCGGCCTTTTCAAGCGCTGGAACATGATATTGGTCATTTTGACTTACGCGTTAGTTATTTTTGGTACCTTCTTGACCCGATCAGGCGTACTTTCTTCCGTTCACGCTTTTGCTCAAAGTGCGATCGGCCCGCTCTTCTTTGGCTTTATTGCACTTACGTTTGCGGCATCCATGGGACTGTTGCTTTACCGTTGGAACGATTTACGCTCTGAGGGCGTGATGACCTCACTGCTCTCACGCGAAGCGCTTTTTCTGCTCAATAACCTGCTGTTTATGGGGATTCTGGTGGTGTGTTTCTGGGGGGTGATCTACCCCCTGATCTCGGAGATTGTCACCGGGCAGAAAGTTACCGTTGGACCGTCCTATTATGAGCGCTCAACTGGGCCACTTTTTGCCGCTCTCTTACTCTTGATGGGCATTGCGCCCCTCTCGGCCTGGGGGCATTCCACGGTAAAAACGCTGGGGCGGGCTTTGTGGAAACCGCTAGTAGCCTCAGTATTGGTGGTGATAGGGTTGTGGTTGAGTGGTGTTCGCGCCTGGAGTGCTTTGTTGGCTTTCTGGCTGGTGGCGCTGGTTGCGCTGGTCACTCTCTACGAATATTATCGCGCGGTGGTGGCGCGACATCGCCGTACCGGGGAAAACTACCTGCTGGCGCTGTGGAATTTGGCCGGGCGTAACCGCCGCCGTTACGGTGGTTATATCATTCACCTGGGTGTGGTTTTGATGGCATTGGGAATCATCGGGATTGAACTTTTCCAGACCGAGACCCAGGGCACCGTGCAGCCTGGCGGTTCGATCCGTTTGGGCGACTACACAATGCTCTTTCAACGCCTGGATGTCTTCGATACCCAGGATGGTCGCAACGTAGCCCGTGCTGTGATCTCGGTATTCAAAGGCGATCGCTTTGTGGGTGAATTGCACCCACGGCGCGACTTTTTCTACGACTCTCAACAGACCATGACCATTCCAGGGGTGCGCAGTACCATGGAAGATGACTTTTATGTCATCCTGGTGGATTGGCAATCTTCGGCTCAAGGGATCACGTTCAAGGTTTATCATAATCCGCTGGTTAACTGGCTTTGGCTGGGTGGCTTGGTCTTTATTTTAGGGACGCTGGTGGCGGCCTGGCCGGATCGTGAAGGAGAGCCGGCGCGCGCCCGGGCGTCCCAGACGCTGGTGACCCAAAGGGTGAAACCATGAGCGGTAAAGTTTGGCACGTGTTTCCCGCTCCATTGACGGTAGTGTTGGGGATCATTTTAAGCCTTGTGCTCGTCGGGATTGCGGCGGGGTGGGCTTCAGCCCAACAGCCCACCCCCTCGGATGATGAGGTCAACGCGATTGCTAAGACCATGTATTGCCCGGTGTGCGAGAATGTCCCTTTGGATGTTTGCCCCACCCAGGCGTGTGCGCAGTGGCGGGAACTCATTCGCCAAAAACTGGCTGAAGGGTGGACAGAGCAGCAGATTAAGGATTACTTTGTGGCTCAATATGGGGATCGCGTACTGGGGGAACCTCCACGTCGTGGTCTACACTGGTTGGTATATGTGTTGCCTCCTCTCTCTTTCCTCGTGGGCGTGCTAATTCTCGCGAATGTTTTTCGGAATATGCGCCGACCGAAAGCAGTTGCTATGTCACCCGGTCCGGCGATCCATGCTGCCCCGTCTGGAGATGATCCTTATGTGCAGCAACTTGAAGAAGAGTTGCGTCGGCGCGAGCGGGGCGACTGATTTATATCGTTAGGGAGAAACGCGATGAACACCGAATCCAAACCTGCAACGGGTTCACGACCTTTATCTCCGGTGATTGTTGTAGGTTCTTTCCTCTTGTTGTTGGCCTTTTTATTTCTAATCGGCCAAGGTTTGCGCCGCGCTTATGCTGGCCCGATCGCCATTGGTCAAAAAGTCCCCGCCTTTGAGTTAACCACCTTTGAGGGTGAGGTTATCCGTACGACGGATTGGCAGGGGAAGGTGATTGTGGTTAATTTTTGGGCCTCATGGTGTAAGCCCTGTGAACAGGAAGCGGCAGATCTAGAACGGGCTTGGCAGCACTATCGCGAAGGGGGAGAGGTACTGTTTTTAGGCGTGGACTATGTGGATACCGAGCCCGAAGCACGGGCCTTCATTGAAAAATTTGGCCTTACCTATCCCAACGGCCCGGATTTGCGCACCAAAATTTCCCAAATGTTTCGGATTCAAGGTGTGCCTGAGACTTATATTATTGACCGCGCAGGCCGACTGGCTTTTGTGAAAAAAGGGCCCACGTCTTTTAATGAGATAACAGGGGTTATTGACCGATTACTGGCGCAAGCCCCGTGAGGAGTTACCCTTTATGGAATTAGGTGCTTTATTTCTCATCCTGGCTTTAGCACTACTGGTTGGTTTTTACCTTAGCCAACCTCTGTTTGATCCGCGTTTACGACGAGTCTCGGTGGCGGCTCAGACCATTGCGGATACACGTGAGCATGTACGTTCCAGTTTGCTGGCCGAACGGGATCGGCTGATCAATGCCTTGCTTGAATTGGAATTTGATTATGCGCTGGGTAAAATTCCCGAGGAAGATTATCCCGTCCAACGCGACGCTTTGCGTCAGGCAGCCGTTCAGGTCTTACGCCAGTTGGATGAATTTGAGGTTAAACGTGACGAGAGCGTTGCCGAGGAGCAGTTAGAAGCGGCATTGGCAGCCCGCCGCGCGCAACGTAAAGGCGAGGCCTTACCCGAAGAAATGGACGAGATTGAACGTCTGATTGCCGAACGCCGCCGTGAACGGCAGGGGAAAGTGGCTGGCTTTTGCCCGCACTGCGGTCAGCCGGTGCGGCAAGAAGACCGGTTTTGCCCGAAGTGTGGTGTGGCGTTGAAGGGGGGTGAATGAACGCATCGAAGAATCACCGCACTCGTGTAGCTTTGGGTGTTCTTGTTGGGGGGTGGCTAGCTCTAATCCTAGCCGGGTGCTCGCTGGCAGCGGATGTCACCCCTCCCCCAGATGCTCAATCGTTCCTCGCTGCACAACCCACCCCGACTGGCGAAGCACTTCCGCTTGTTCCACCAGACCCGCGTCAGGGGGAAACGATTTACCGAGAAAAGTGTGCTCCTTGCCACGGCGAGCAAGGGATGGGCGATGGTCCTCAGGCAGCCCAGCTGCCTGTCCCCGTGCCTGCTCTGGCCGATCCGAAGCGGGCTCGTGAGGCTAATCCAGTGGCTTGGTATGATATGGTAACTCGGGGTAACATTGAACGCTACATGCCCGGTTTTCGGTCATTGAGTGATCGGCAGCGGTGGGATGTCGTGGCTTATGTGCTCTCATTGAGTCTCTCCTCCACCTCATTACAACGTGGGGCAGAGGTTTATGCCCAGAGTTGTCAATCCTGCCATGGTCCTGACGGGAGAGGAAATGGCCCTCAGGCCGTAGCATTGAGCACGAAGATATCCAATTGGCGCAGTGAACCGGGAATTTTGGCAGGGTATTCCCTACGCGATATGTTTACAAGGATTCAGAACGGCACGACAACGGGCATGCCCGCCTTTGGCGAAACCTTGAGCGAAGCCGATATATGGGCGGTGGCAGAGTACGTGCGTTACCTCTCTTTTGCCTCGGATTCCGTAGCCCCCGCCCCTGCCGAAGCCGAAACCCCCACCGTATCTGGAACGCCCGAAAGTGCGGTGGTCCCTGCCCCATTGACCGCCCCGCCATCATCCGTGGCATTCCTCACGGTTAAAGGACAGGTCAATAACGCAACTTTGGGAACGCCTTTGCCGGATTTCGAGGTGCATCTGCTGGCCTTTGATGGCATGAGCACAGTCTTTGAACGTTCCACCCGTACCGATTCAGAGGGTCGCTTCATTTTTACCGATGTAGAGGTTCAGCCGAGCCGCATTTTACTGGCTACGGTGAAATATCAAGGGCTCTCTTTTGAATCCCAAGCCTACCATGTCCAAGATCAGGATATGGCCGCGCCTGACCGACCCATTGATCTCTCCATTGCGGTGTATGAGACGACGACCGATCCCACGGTGTTACAGGCCGAACGGATGCATGTATTTCTGGATATTTTGAATCAGGAACGTTTGCAGGTGGTTGAACTTCTGCTCTATACCAATGCCGGGGATCGGGTGCTGGTGGCGGCACAAACCGGTGATCCCGTTTTCACCGTTGCGTTGCCGGCGGGCGCGGAAAACTTGCAATTTCAGGATAGCGTACTAGGCGAACGTTATGTAGAGACCCCAAACGGCTTCGGGGATACCCAACCGGTTTACCCGGGAATGAACAATCAACTATTGTTTGCCTATGAGTTGCCACTAACCCATCAAGTTTCGCTGGCGATTCCCGTACCAATGCCCGTTGATGCGGTGGTGGTCATGGCACCCCAGGAGGGGGTTACGCTGAGCGGGCCACAGTTACAGGCGATGGGCACGCGTCAGGTGCAGGGAATGACCCTCCAAGTCTACACCGCCTCGGCCTTGGAAGCCGGAAGTACCTTGAACCTCACTTTGGGGTTGCAGCAAACTTTTCCCTGGCGCCTAAACTTAACCACGGGCAGTGGTCTGATCCTGGGACTGACGGTGTTCATCCTGGTAGCCTTGGGTTTGGGATGGTGGTATTGGCGCCAGACGCGTCTTACACGGCTGCCGGAGCCGGTTGAGGTGGAAACCGATGATGCAACGGCTATTCTGGATGCAATTATCGCTCTGGATGATCTTTACCGGGCCGGTGAGCTGCCAGAGGAGGCGTATCGTACACGCCGTGAGGAATTGAAAGCACGCTTACGCGCTTTGAAATCGCGCGAAAGGTAAACGGTATGACGATCATTGAAGTGCGCCATCTCACCAAACGTTTTGGTCCTAAGGTGGTCCTCCGCGGCTTGGATTTATCGGTGGCAGAAGGTGAGTTTGTCGCATTACTGGGCCCGAACGGTGCTGGTAAAACCACGTTATTGCGCATTTTAGCCTCTCTTTCCAAACCGACCCTGGGAGAGGTGTGGATTGCCGGTTACCGCTTAAGCGACCAGGCGGCATGGGTGAGGCGGCGTTTGGGAGTGGTTTCTCATCAACCGTTGCTTTATGGTGATTTGAGCGCGGAGGAGAATTTGCGTTTTTATGCCCGCCTCTACGGGTTGAAAAACGCCGAGGCACGTGTTCGCGAAATCTTGAATCTGGTGGGTCTATGGCCGCGGCGGCGCGATTTGGTGCGCACTTTCTCGCGCGGGATGCAGCAACGTTTGGCAATTGGGCGGGCGATCCTGCATGATCCGGAGGTGCTCTTGCTTGATGAGCCCCACACCGGATTGGATCAAGAAGCCTGCGATATGCTTGATCATCTCTTGCGTCAGGTGGCGGCGTTGGGACGCACTGTCGTCATGACCTCGCATGACCTGGCGCGTGCTGCTGACCTAGCTTCACGCTTTGATGTACTCAGTGGAGGGCGTATTCAGGCCAGCGCGCGACGTGAGGACCTCGCGGGTGATGCCTTACTGACCTTCTATCGTCAGGCATTGATCCCTGATCCTAACGTGGTTTCAGAAAGGGTGCAGGCATGAAGGCGGCGGGGGTGGTGTCATTCTGGCAAGCAACCTTAGCGGTTCTTTGGAAAGATCTGGCCGCCGAATGGCGCAGCCGCGAGATGCTCTCGGCGATGTTGGTATTTGCTTTGTTGGTGGTCTTTATTTTTAACTTTGCCCTCGAACTGCAAACCCAATTGCGTGCCGGCCTGAGCGCTGGGGTGTTATGGGTGACCCTGACGTTCGCTGGGACGCTTGGCCTCAACCGTTCATTAGCGGTGGAAAAAGATCGAGGCTGCTTGGATGGGTTGCTGCTTGCCCCGGTGGATCGGGTAGCCATTTATGCCGGCAAGGCCCTGGCGAACTGGGTGTTTATGCTGATTGTGGCTGTGATTATGCTGCCGCTCTTTGGGCTTTTCTATAATGCCGGGCTGATTTTGCCCGGGGTTATCCTGGTGGTTCTGTTGGGGTCGGAGGGATATGTTGCCGTCGGTACGTTGCTGGCCAGCATGGCCGTTCAGGCCCGCACTCGAGATATCCTATTGCCCATCTTATTATTCCCGGTAGTGATTCCGGTCGTCGTGGCGGCGGTCAAAGCCACAGGCGGGTATTTGCAAGCATTGCCGATGGAGGAAATCCGGCCCTGGCTAAACTTACTCGCGGTTTATGATGTGATTTTCACCTCGGTGGCCTTTATGGTGTTCGACTCGATTTTGGAAGAATAATGCTGTAAGGAGGTAATAATGAGGACAACTCCCCGCACATTAGTGGTGATGGATGTTATTGCTGGTCTGGCGTTGGTAGTTGCGACCGGTATGGTCTTTTTATATGCCCCCCTGGAGCGGGTCATGGGGGCGGTTCAAAAAGTGTTTTATTTCCACGTTGCAGCCGGTTGGGTTGGGATGCTGGGTTTTGGATTGGCCGCTATCGCGGGAATCGCCTATCTTGTCACCCGCCAGGGACGTTGGGATCTGTTGGGTGTGGCTGCGATTGAGATTGGTTTGGTGTTTACCTTGATCAATGTGGTAACGGGGATGATCTGGGCGCGTCCGATTTGGAATACCTGGTGGACTTGGGATCCACGCCTTACCACGGCCACCATCATGGAACTGGTGTATATTGCCTACCTAATGCTTCGCCAGGGCATTGAAGAGCCAGAACGGCGAGCGCGCTTCAGTGCCGTTTATGCCATTGTAGGCTTTCTGAGTGTGCCGCTAACCTTCTTTTCGATTCGCATCTTTCGCACGATTCACCCGGTGGTGTTAGGGGGAGGGGATCCGACGGTGACGGGTACCTTCAGCATGACCCCGCGCATGACCCAGACGCTGATGGTCAGTCTGGCAGCATTCTCGCTGTTATTCGTTGCTTTGCTCTGGCACCGGGTGCGGCTGGGCAAATTGGGGGAACGGGTTGAGCAACTTCGCCTTAAATTACAGTCTTGAGGGACGGTGTCGATGGATCAACCGGCTAACACAGTGAATTATTTTATTGCGGGATATATTGTCATCTTTAGTGCCATACTGGCTTACCTGATCAGCCTGGTCGTGCGTTGGCACAATCTGCGCCAGGATGAGGATCTGCTGATGCAACTTGAAGCCGAGCAGCAGCGGCCTCGTGCCGATGAATGACCCAATAATCTGATAAATAATGGGAAAATCACCTAAGTATTACGCGGTATGGCGGGGGCGTCAGCCAGGAGTGTTTGACTCCTGGGAGGCGTGCCGGGAACAAGTGGAAGGCTTTCCGGGGGCGCAGTATTTAGGATTTGAGACCCGAGAAGCCGCGGAACAAGCCCTCCAAAGGCCGTACCACGAGGTATTGGCAGAACGCCGACCACAACCGCTTCAACCTCTTACCAAACCGACCCAGGGTTATTGCGTAGACGCGGCCTACGATACGGCTCATCGCCGTTTAGAATACCGCTGTGTTCAACTCCCCACCCGGCGCGAGGTCTTTCGAGTCGGGCCACTACCGGATGGAAGCAACAATATCGGCGAGTTTCTGGCCATAGTGGAAACGCTCATGTTACTAAAAGAACGCGGGGATGCGGCGCCGGTTTATTCGGATTCGCGGATTGCACTCCTGTGGGTAACGCTCAAACGCTGCCGCACCCGTATCCCTCCCCGTCCGGAATATGCGGCGCTTTTTGAGCGTATCCGGCGGGCTGAACGTTGGCTGCAGAATAACACTTTTGCTAATCCCTTGCTCAAGTGGGAGACGGCGCTTTGGGGTGAGAACCCAGCGGATTTTGGACGTAAATAGCAGGATCACTGGCATTAATGAATGCATCCAACGGGGTTTTAGATGTCCCGTTGGATGCATTTTCAGGGGTGTGGCTTCAGAAAACGTAGGTCCGGAGAGGTTCGATTTTGCGCGTGTCTCTACGCTGTTTGGTCTTGGGGAATCCGGGGCAATCGTGATGGGATAGCGGCGATTTCCTCTTCGGGGAGAGCCAAGTCTTCTAATTGCCCATTGTTGTAAGCATTGTAGGCGCTCAAGTCAAAATGTCCATGGCCGGAGAGGTTGAAGAGGATCACCCGTTTTTCTCCCGTTTCCTTGGCTTTGAGGGCTTCGTCAATAGCAACCCGGATAGCGTGGGCCGATTCGGGGGCGGGCAAGATGCCTTCGGTGCGGGTAAAGAGTACCGCAGCCTCAAAAACGGCGCGTTGGGGCACGGCCACGGCTTCAATGTAACCGGTGTCATAGAGGGCACACAAGGTAGGTGCCATACCGTGGTAACGCAGACCACCGGCATGAATGGCTGGCGGGACAAACGAATGTCCCAACGTATACATTTTCATCAAGGGGGTCATGCCAGCAGTATCGCCAAAGTCGTAGGCATAGATACCGCGGGTCAGGGAGGGGGCTGCGGTGGGCTCAACGGCGATCAGGCGAGTGCGGTGTCCGTTGCGCAGGTTTTCGCGAAGGAAGGGGAAGGCAATGCCAGAGAAATTGGAACCACCGCCGATACATCCGATCACCATATCGGGATATTCACCAGCCATGTCCATTTGTTTCAGTGCTTCTTCTCCAATAACGGTTTGATGTAAGACGACGTGATTAAGCACTGACCCCAGGCTATACTTCTTCTTACCGCCAGAAGTTGCTGCCACTTCAACGGCTTCGGAGATGGCTATGCCCAGAGAGCCGGGGCTTTCGGGATCAGCCGCAAGAATAGCTCGTCCGGCTTGAGTGCGGTCAGTGGGGCTGGCAAAAACCTGGGCACCATAGGTTTCCATGAGGAAACGGCGATAGGGTTTTTGTTGATATGAGACTTTGACCATGTAAACCTCGAGGTCAAGGTCAAAGAAACGGCAGGCCATTGCCAGCGCCGAACCCCATTGCCCGGCACCGGTTTCGGTTGTCAATGCTTGAGTACCTGCCACTTTATTGTAGAAGGCTTGGGCCAGAGCCGTATTCGTCTTGTGGCTCCCAGAGGGCGAAACCCCCTCGTATTTATAGTAGATATGCGCGGGAGTTCCTAACACTTTTTCCAAACGGCGGGCGCGGATCAAGGGCGTGGGGCGGTAAAGTTTATAGGCTTCGCGCACCGGTTCGGGGATCTCAATGTAGCGCTCCTGGCTGACTTCTTGCAGGATGAGATCCATTGGGAAAAGCACGCTGAGCGTATCGGGGGTTAAGGGCTGACCGGTGGCAGGGTGGAGAGGTGGGCTAAGGGGCACGGGCATGTCGGCCAAAATGTTATACCAGAAGCGGGGCAGGTCATTTTCGCTGAGAATAAAACGGGTTTGTTCAGTCATGGTATACCTCCTTTGGAATCTATAGAACTGTTTTTTGGCGATTAATCAAAAAGCGTGCTCGTCTCGATGGGAGACGAACACGCTTTGGTGTCCGCGGTGCCACTCCGATTAGGCGGCTTTGCTAATGAAAAACCCCTGGTGAAAGCACACAGGGGAAAAGCCAGCCTCACTCGTTACGGGTACGGTGGTTACCCACGATACCCTTTGCCCTGATAACGGTGGCAACTCCGGCTCAGGCTACTGCCCTCAAAACTTGAGGTGGTTCACCCTGCGACTCCGAGGTCCATTCGGCAGTGCTGTACGCGCAGGCTCTCACCTTACCCTGCTCTCTGGAGCGCCTTAGCGCTGCTTACTCGTCCTCTTCATCGTCTTTCGGGTATTTTGTTTGGCCTGATTATACGAGGTTTACCCAATTTGTCAATAGCCAGAGACCATAATTTTATCAACATATCAAGGGCTTCACGGTCGTAAACCCAATATATCTCGTTTGCAATCCGGCTTAATTGACCCTGGTGCATGCCGTTTTTGCCATTCGGCAAGGGATACACCAACAGGTCTACCGGAACGAGCAAAGCTGGGGTATCCCAAGGAACGGCACGTTGTTCTGAGGGTTGGTTTGTTGCACCAATCACGGCAATGACATTTAGATCACTGCCAACCCCTCCAGTCTCCTCTGGCATAAGGGCCAAAGTCGCCAATGCGGAGGATGTGTGAATGCGATTTTGCCGGATGCAAAGCCCACGTTTGGCGCGCTTGGCAAGCGCTCTTGGCATCAGGCCATTTTATGACGGACGAATTCAAGGATTTGGTGGGCATAATCAAGTGCTTGTTCACTTTGTAATGCATCATAATATTCAAATGGTGCTCCTGCAGGATGCCATTCGGGTAGCGGGTGGGGATGTAAAAATGGTCCAATACACGTGCTTTTTCAATCATGTTGGTGAGGATATTTACGTCGGGGGTGGTTCAATGAGCAGACGGGCCACCACATGTTCCCACGCTTCTTAGCGGTAAAAAAGGTGGAGCGCCTTAATGGCTTTCTCAGCGGCCTGGTGTGCTGCAAAACATGCCCCTTCGTGGCGTTCGGCACGCCCCGAGTCAGCAGTCAGTTCTAGGCCGCGCTCGGCCTGTTTCAACACCAACCAAGGGCACGATTAGGTATTGGATCCATGTCCTTTTATCATAATGATTAAAGTATAGGCTCGCCCCTTGCTACTAGGCGAAGCAATGCAATTAAATCCCTAAAGAGACGGACTGTTCTCTTCCTGTAGGCAGAGGTACGATAACGTCCATTCTGATGGTAAGGTCAGTATAAATCGGTTATGTGCTGGGGTGTGTTCGCTGAGTGAGCACAGCGGAGAGCAGGATGATGAACAGATAAGCCGTGATCGCTAATAGGATATAGGCCGTGGTGCGAATATCCATCGCCATTAAGAGCAGGCTGATGACCAATCCACCCAGCGGAACGGCGATGCAAGAGATGGTGAGAGCCTTGCGCTGAAGCCGCCGCAAACCATAACAGGCCACACAGGCAATTGTCCATAATAATACAACCACGTAATACATTGTGACCTCCCTATCCCCACCTGGCCTGAGTATGCGCAAGAAGGGCTTTATTGATCAAAGTGCAGGCCAAGTGACTACTTTCATTATATAAGAATATTTTATCAATTGCAATAAGAAATAATTATACTAAATGGACAATCAAAGTAAACAACAATGCCCCAATACCTTGTGGGTCCGGGGCATTGAGATGCAGTTGGTCAGGTTGATTAGAAGGCGGCGTCTTAAAGCGCGTTACGATTCATCAAATCCATCTCACGCAGGACATTTAACCCGAGAGCACCACCCTGCATGACCAGGAAAAGCCCGATTCCGGTGAAGAGAGGGGTACTGATATTGGTGATCAGGAATGAGACCGCGGAAGGCTGACGCAACACTTCTGCCAGACTCAAACTTTGTTGAGTGAGGGTGATTTGTACATTAACCGCTTGGGCCACGGCATCGGCTATAAAGGCAATAAGCACGACCCATGAAAAAACACCGAGCAACGTCGTGATTAGCGTGAGCGTTCTGCTATTATATAGCACTGGCTCATTGTTCTCTATGGTTTCAGATAAATCAGGGGTTGTTTCCACAGTTATAACTCCTTGGTTGTTATGATTCACCTCATCGCGAGGATGGAATCATTTTAACACCTAAACCCTTTCTGGTGCCGGTGAAATTTGGCAGGCGCGGTAAAGATGTGGCGCTGGCGCGATAGAGAGAGAGGGCTTAAAATTAGAGCGCTTGGCTATCCCAATTAGCCACTATATTGTCAGAATCTTTTCAAGGAGGGAACCTTGTCTTTTCCAAATCCCTTTTATCGCTGGCGTCCTCATCCCTGGCATGGTTTAGAAATCGGCCCTAACCCCCCGCAGTTGGTATATGCATATATCGAGTTAACACCGTTTGACCTGGTTAAATATGAGGTTGAAAAAACGACCGGTTACCTTAAGGTAGACCGACCTCAACGTACCTCTTCTCAACCGCCGACCTTGTATGGTTTCATACCGAGGACATATTGCGGTACTCGGGTGGGAGCATTGGCATCGGGTTCTTATCGCGGAGATGGTGACCCGCTGGATATCTGTGTGATCAGCGAACGACCAATTGCCAAATCGGAGGTGATCTTAACAGCGCGGGTTATCGGCGGGATGTTGATGATTGACAATGGGGATGCGGATGACAAGATCATTGCTGTCCTGGCCAATGATCGCTTCTGGGAAAACGCCAATGATGTCAATGATCTTCCCGATGTGCTGGTAGAACGATTGCGTCACTATTTCAGCACCTATAAACTGGTACCCGGCAAGGAATCCACGACTTTTATTGAGCGCATTTACGATGCTCAACACGCCATGCGGGTGATCGAAGCCGCCATCCAGGATTATATTGATATGTATGGCGGGTAATACCGATGGGTGAGGATCACCTTTCTATCCGCTGGCGCCAGGCTTCCAGATCGGCTGCATGGTCCTCTTCATGCTGGACGACCCACTCATAGACCAGGTCAGCCAGGCTCATTCCCAACCAGGGGGAACGGGTGGATGAACTTAGTTCATCCTCGTTAAAAGCGTCCAGGCGACGCAGGGTTTGCACCCGCACTCCCTGGAAATCCGTCCATACTTGTTCCCAGGGCCGATCTTTGGCTTGTTCGTACCACTGGGCGTTTTGTTGATCGGTATCGAAAGTTCTCAAGTGCAATGTGGTGGGTTTCATCCCTTGACGTACCTGATAGAGCAAGGTAACTGTTTGAGCTTCCCACATGGCCAGGTGAGCCAACACATCTTTCACCGACCATATCCCGACAGCGCTGGGCTGAGTGAGGTGAGTCGCATCTAAACCTTCGATGGCCTTTAAGAGGCGCTCCCGGCTATGGTTCAGGGCTTGGAAGAGTTCGTTCTTCTTCACGCTGATAGCTCCATCTATCTATCATGCCCGTAAAAAGTAATGGGCTTCAATCTGCTGCCAGGTTTCATCGGGATTGACTAACAAAAACT
The DNA here is from genome assembly GCF_056331585.1 of Thermanaerothrix sp. NCBI lineage: Bacteria > Bacillati > Chloroflexota > Anaerolineae > Anaerolineales > Anaerolineaceae > Thermanaerothrix > Thermanaerothrix sp. Next base: position 23,821 of record NZ_JBWGPQ010000013.1, on the reverse strand, counting down.
GGCCCAGCAGGGGTGTGACCGCCTGAATCCGTTCTGCCATGCGTTGTGCCAATCGCCGCAAAGAGAAGTGGGCATTAGCGGCACTGCGGAGGGCGATAAGGTGCCAGGCCTGACGAAAATTGAGACGAAGGAGGGCGCGACGGCGAAAGGCGTTAGGTACCATGTACGCCGCCACTTCGGGATGCCACGCCGCCAGTGCGCGGTAGGTTTGGTCGGCCATCTCCATGACGCGAGTGTAAGAGTCATAAAGTCCGGCAGCTTCGATGGCGCGGGGGATGGTATAACCCAGATAGGTGCTCAGCGGCTGTGGGCTGAGAGTCATCATGCGGTGGCGTTTCAGTTCGAAATAACCCCCCTGATCCAGTGTAACCTCAAAGGTATAACCAATATGTTCTAATTCCCGAATGGGGGGCGTAAAGCGATCCAAGTTGCCCAGGATGCGCTGAACCAGCGCAGTTTTTTCCTCCGCGGTAAGTGCGTTGACTTTCTTTCGGGCTTGCTCGAAGGTTAGATGAGAGTAACGGAAAAGACAAGCGGCAAGGGCGAGTGTTTCAGCCTCTGCATCCCAAGCAATCAAATGACACCAATCGTCACTTGCGAAGGGGGTACTCTCTGCCTCTTGGGCTAGAAAGGGGGGGAGAGCTTGGAGGTAAGGCACAGTATCAGCATATTTGACCAGGGTGGGCACAACATTTCGCGCTGCGTCTTTTATCTCGGTACCCAGCGCTCGCACTTCTTCTAAAGGGTGTGAGAGCATCTTACGCAAGGTATGCTCCAGTGCGCGGGCGTTAATGGTAACCCCGACATTAGCCAACGCGGCGGCAGGGAGGTAAAAGCGACAGACATCCACGTATTTCGAGCGGATACGGCGCTCCCAGGTAGCCTCGTCTTCATCGGGTTGGCGCGGATATTCGCTGGCGATCACCTCGCGCACTTTGGGAAGGGCCTGTTGATAATGCTCAAATAGGGTGCGGCAGGTTTCCAGGTAGCGATTTTCCAGTGGATGGCCAGCCAATTCGGGTGGGTGGAAGAAATCCTCGGGTCCCCATTTCTGATAGCGGGTAGACTTCTCGGTATAGGAGGCCAGGCGGCAGGACTCAAGGGTTTCAATGGCCAAACGTGAGGCATTCTCTACAGCAATATGAAGAACCGCGTGTTCGGCAACCGAGGCATGCCCGTAACCCACCACCCATTTCTCGTGAAAGGCGGCGCTTTTCTCTGCGGTGAGTTCGGCGGCAATATCGCGGAAACTTTGGGGAGAGCGGGAGGTCTTGGCAAAGGTGACGGCGATGGTTTCGGGGGGTAAGGACTGGGGATCCAATAGATAAACCTGGCGCTCAGGGCACATGATTAAGAATCTCCCGGGCGGTACGAATATCCTTCTGGATTTGGGCTTTTAGGTCTTCAAGGCTGGAAAAGCGCTGTTCGGGGCGCAGGCGCGCCACAAACTCCAGGGTGAGGGTTTGCTCGTAAAGGTCGCCCTCAAAATCCAAGAGATGAGCCTCAAGAAAGCGATAATGCAAGGGCGAAGCAAAGGTGGGGCGTACTCCCAGGTTGGTGACAGCGGCCAGGCGTTCTTTGCCCACCCAGGCCCAGGTGGCATAAACGCCATTCGCAGGGAGAAGTTTTTCGGGCCAGTAGGATAGGTTAGCGGTGGGAAACCCCAACACGCGCCCTCGTCCATCACCGCGTACTACGATGCCTTCAACGGCATAAAGTCGCCCTAACCATTGGTTGGCGGTTTCCAAGTTGCCTTGTTGAATGAATTGGCGGATTTGGCTGGATGAAATGGGCTGCTCTCCAGACTGAACGGGTTGGGCTAAAATAATCTCGTATCCCAACTGTTGCCCAATGGCTTTTAACCGTTCTGAGTTGCCCTCACGTCCCCGCCCAAGGGCAAAGTCGTATCCGATGACCAGGTAACGTATACCCAGATGCGCGGCTATTTGGTTCATAAAGTCCTGTGCACTTAGGCTTGACATGGCGTGGTCAAATGTCAGTGTGATCACCCAGTCTACGCCCAATTCACTTAGGTAGCGTGCACGTTCCTCTGGACTGGTCAAGTAACCGGGGAAAGGACCTTTACCCAGAACGACCGCTGGATGGGGGTAGAAGGTGACCACAACTGCAGGCTGATTGTGCCGGTGAGCACCTTCGACCAGGGTGTGGATCAGGGCTTGATGCCCTTTGTGAACACCATCAAAGGTTCCAATGGTCACCCATGAATCGTGTAATGCCAGCCCGTTCAGAGAAGTCACATGGGTCATGGTGATTTATCCACCTTTTACGTTCCAAAAGATAAGGCCAATATTCGTGTTCAAAAAAGCGCAGCAACCCCCGTTGTGGTGATTGCTGCGTTCCATGAGTTAATCCTTGGTGTTGGGTTTCCCACAGAAAAGATCTCCCACTATGAGAAGAACACCTTCTTGGGTTGCCATTCGTTGGTGTTTTCATCGTACTCTAATAGGGCAACCAATTCCCCTTGTTCGTTGATAGCACGCACCATTTTACCAATCCCGGGTTGGCCTGGGATGCGATGGCCGTGCCGGATCAGTTCGACCTCTTCGTGATCCAGCTCAACAGCCGGCCAATCGGCCAAAGCCTCGGCGGCGGGGATAAGGTATTGATACCAGGTGCCGTTCTCAAAGGCTTCGCGCAATTTACGCAAGGGAACGGCATCACGCAGGGTGAAGCGTCCACTGCGAGTGCGGCGCAAACCCACCAGGTGAGCTCCACATCCCAAGACGCGTCCCAGGTCGTTGGCCAGTGAACGGATGTAGGTACCCGAGGAGCAGTGAATATCAATTACGGCTTCTGGTGGCGCCCATTCCAACAGTTCCAGGCTATAGACTTTAATTTTGCGCGGTTGCAGGTCTACCTCTTCCCCTTCACGGGCCATTTCATAGGCGCGCCGCCCCTGGACTTTGACCGCAGAATACGGGGGCGGAACTTGCTCAATCTCACCGACAAACTGCTGTAAGGCTTCAACAAACTGCTCTTCGGTGATGTTGACCGGCGAGGTGCTAACGACTCGTCCTTCTGAATCATAGGTATCCGTGGCTTCTCCCAGCCGGATGACGGCCTGGTAACGTTTGTCGGAGGCAGAGACATACTCGCTCAGGCGTACCGCCGGTCCGATCAAAACCACCAGCACCCCCGAAGCGCGAGGGTCGAGGGTACCGGTGTGCCCAGCACGGCGGATGTTTGTTCCCTTCCGAATAATTTGCACCACGTCATGAGAGGTCAAGCCAACCGGCTTATCCACCACCAGGACGCCTGAAATGGCATTTTTAATGTCAAATTGACGGGATCGTTCATTCATGCTTGCTTCCTCTGATCAACCTCTGGCGGAATTCAAATTAATTGCCTGCTGCTCCCACAGCTCTTGTGTGGCTTTGAGGACTGTTTCCTGAACTTCTTCCAAGTTTCCATAAAAATCAGCGCCAGCGGCGGCAGGATGCCCGCCCCCGCCAAAGCGAGCGGCTAGAGTTGAGACATCCCAACCGGGTTTCGCGCGCCAACTCACCTTGATTCGTCCGTCTGCGTGCTGGATGAAAAGCACGGCAATGTCACCATCTTCGATACCTGAGAGTATATCTGTGAGATCTGCGTCATCGTTCCCCTGATAACCCGCGGCAGCCCGATCGGCCTGGGTAAGCGTGGTCCAGATCAGCCGACCTTGGCGTTTCAAGTTAACCAACCCGTAACCCCAGAAGCGTGCGGCTTCAAACGAACGATGGATAAGCGCACGTTTGTAGAGTTCAGGCAGGTTGGCCCCTCGCTCCATCAGGTCGGCTGCCAGGCGCAGCGCCTTGGGGGTCATATTGGACGTTCGGAATCCAATTGTATCGGTAATGATGCCAGTTAGCAAGGCGCTGGCAACATCAGATGTGATGGCCAAATCCCACGCCGGAAGATGCTCAGCCAGGATGGCAGCGGTGGCGACAGCTTCAGAGTCAATCAAATTAACCCTTGCAAACCCCGGGTTGGTCACGTGGTGATCAATGCATAGATCCACCTGGTAACCGTTCATTGAGGCCGAAATGCGCGGAATATCCGCCGTGTCCAGCACAATAAATAAATCGAACGGTGGTTGAACTTCACGCCGAATCTGATCACTGCCAGGTAAATGGCGAAAGACCTGGGGCATACCATCCGGGAGCACCATCTGTACGGATTGCCCGGCGTGCTGTAATGCCAAGCCCAAGCCCAGCAGGGAACCTACCGCATCACCATCCGGGCGAATGTGGGTGGTGATCAGGACGTGCTGCGCCTGATGGAGCATTTGGCGGATGGTAGCATCCACGTCAGCCGAGGTCATGGTGCTTCGTCCATGTCGTCGCTTTTGGCGGAAAGTGTGGAGGATGACGACAAGACCTCAGATGGCGTGGAACCACTGCGCAAAGAGGCCAGTAGACGTTCGATGCGATCGGCACGTTCTGGGGTGGGATCCCAGTGGAACCGCAGCCGTGGAAACACGCGCAATTCAATGCGTTCGGCTAATAAGCGGCGAATGTAACCACTGGCATGACTAAAGGCTTCCAGAATCTCGGGTGCCCGTTGGCTACCCTCTACAGCTGAAACATAGATATCCGCGAAGGCAAATTCCCGATCCACCTTGACGCCGGTAATGGTTACGCCGCTCAGGCGGGGATCGCGAATCTCGCCCATCACCAGCATTTCCGAGATTTCTTCTTGGATACGTTCCGCAATCCGTTGTAAACGTTGAGGTGTTGGCATGGTTCTTTACCCGACTTTCTTCACAAACTAGGCTGTTTTACGTTCGATAATATAACATTCGATTTCATCGCCAACCTGGATGTCATCAAAGCCCTTAAAGCCGGCACCACATTCCATGCCGGCGCGTACCTCACGCACATCATCCTTTTCGTGTTTTAGGGAAGCAAATTCTCCCTCATAAACGACCTCACCTTTGCGGCGGATGCGGACGCGGGCACCGCGGCGAAATTCACCTTGTAAAACACGGCAACCAGCCACATTGCCGACCTTGGAGATGTGGAACACGGCTAAGACAGTGCCTTTACCAATGGTGACTTCTTTTTCCATCGGCTCCAGCATGCCTTTGAGGGCTTTTTCTATATCCTCAGTTAGGCGATAAATCACATCGTATAGCCGAATGGAGACCCCTTCGCTCTCTGCCAGGCGACGTGCGGCATGATCTGCCTGGACGTTAAAGCCCAGAATGATCGCATGTGAGGCTGAGGCGAGCATAACGTCGCTTTCACTGACATTGCCGGTTTCAGCATGGAGGATGTTGATGCGAATCTCGCTTTCTTTGCTCAAGTCGTTTAGCGAGGAAATAATCGGCTCCAGCGATCCTTGTACATCGGCTTTGATAATCAGGCGGAGTTCCTGAGTCTCACCGGCTTGAACCTTGCTGAAGAGATCTTCCAGCGAAGCTTTGGGCAAGGCTTGGCGCCGTTGTTGACGTTGGAGCAAACGCTCTTCGACAACTTGGCGCGCTTCCCGTTCGTTTGCATACACCCGGAAGAGCTCACCAGCGTCGGGGACTTCATTGAGCCCCATGACCTGAACCGGAGTAGAAGGGCCAGCCTTACGGAGTTTACGCCCGCGGAAATCGAACATTGCGCGGATGCGACCGTAGGCCGTGCCAGCCACCACGATATCGCCGGCCTCAAGGGTCCCGTTATAAACCAGAAGGGTGGCCACTACTCCGCGGGCACGGTCAATCTTGGCTTCAATCACTGTGCCAAAGACCTGCCCATTGGGGTTGGCTTTGATGTCCAGACTATCGCTGACCAATAGGATGGCTTCCAACAGATCTTCAATTCCTTGCTTTAATTTGGCCGAAACCGGCACAACAATGGTATTCCCGCCCCATTCATCCGGAACCAGCCCTACTTCTGCTAACTGGCGCTTGGTGAAATCGGGATTGGCATCGGGGCGGTCAATTTTATTGAGGGCGACGATGATTGGCACGCGTGCAGCGTGGGCGTGGGCGATGGCTTCTCTGGTTTGGGGCATTACGCCATCGTTAGCGGCGACAACTAAAACCACAATGTCGGCCCCTTGCGCTCCGCGTGAACGCATGGCGGTGAAAGCGGCGTGTCCTGGGGTGTCTAAGAAGGTGATCAGGCGTCCCTTGTGCTCCACTTGATAGGCGCCAATATGCTGAGTGATGCCGCCCGCCTCTCCTGCGGCCACATTGGTATGGCGAATCGCATCCAAGAGAGTTGTTTTACCATGATCTACATGGCCTAAAATCGTGACCACCGGCGGGCGCGGTTGTAAAAAGCGCGGATCTTCCTTTGCGATTAACTGTCGCCACAGAGGCACCTCGCCGGTTTCTTTCTCTTCTTCGACTTCATGCACCTCGAGTTTGGCTTCAAAGCCCAATTCTGAGGCGACGATTGCAGCGGTGTCAAAGTCCACCATCTGGTTGATGTTGGCCATGACACCGTTATCCATTAAGATACGAATGACCTGTATCGGGCTGGCCTGCATACGTTGGGCCAGTTCGCGGACGGTCAAACTTGCCGGTAGTTCGATAGTTTTCGACCCGTTATCGCTCATAGACAATCCTCTCTTTCTAGTTGGTTTCCTGCGGTGGTCGAGCGATCGGGGTGGGCACCGCGGGGGATGTGACTACCCAGGCGGTGCTCCTGAATCGCGGGACTCAGTGTGGGGTTGAGAGGTGACCTCTTCCTCGGGGAGAATTGCCATAAAGGCGAGTAACTGCTCCCGGTCGGTGGGAGATATTTCCGTCCGCAGCGCCTGAGCCAGGGCACCTTTGAGTGCCCGCTCCCAACAGGAACGTTGGTTATGAAGATAAGCGCCACGCCCCCGCGCCTTGCCAGTAGGATCTACTTTTACCCCTTCAGGTGTCCGCACCAGGCGAATTAGGCTGCGTTTAGGGAGCACCTCCCGGCATCCCACGCAGGTGCGCTGGGGTACATGTTTGGTGCGCCGGGGTTTGGCTTTAGCCACCGCTCTCTACCCTCCGTCACGTTTTTCAGAGTTCCCATTCATCCCAATCTTCGTCTTCACGTTTGTGTTTCTTGCGAATCACCATCTGATCCCGATCCGGATCATATTCCAACGCCACGGGTTTCTTTCTCTTTTTGGTTTTCTTCTTCCCTTTGCTCCGTGTGGCGATTTCTTCTTCCTCTTCCTCGTCTTCATCGAGCGCTACTTTGCTGAAGATGTCGCTCTTGAGGGTGAAGAGTTGATCGAAGGAAATCTCTTCCTCAGGTTCTTCCTCAATGGTTTCCATTGGCGTTTCAACAGTTGCTTCAGCCACAGGTTCAATCTCAGGAGCGGCTTCGATTTCAGGTGCGCTTGCCAAGGGTTCGGAAACGACGGTTTCTTCAAGACTAGCCTCAACCGCTGGGAGTGATTCAGTCTCTATCTCGGTTGTAGGTTCAACCGCAGCTTCGGCCGTGCGCATTTGTTCTTCTAAGCGTGCCATCAATTTGTTAATTTCCTGCATGGCACGTGGCCCGATGCCGTTGAGGCGGAAGATTTCTTCGGGACGCACCTTCATCTGCACCGCCATTTCGCCTACCGTAGTATAACCGGCCTCTTGCAGGATGTAAGCCACGTGTTCAGGTAGGCCGCTGTCCAGAATGTTGGTTTCGAAGGCTTCCGGCGGAATTTGGGCTTTAATCTCTGCCAGTTTGTCGCTGGCCAGGGCTTTCGTCGCCGTCTCCGGGGCTCCTACACCTGCAATGACACGGCGCTCAACTCGGTCCACAAAACGGCTTAAAGTATCGTACTCTTCAGGCGTTAACGGGCGCCCTTCAGCCTTGCGTGCCAACATATCTTCGATTTGGGGGATCTGGTCGGCCAGTTGTTCGGCCAATACGGCGTAAGCCGAGTCTTTTTGCAACTTGTGTAGTGCATCAGCAGCGGCTTCGGTCAGGCTCTTGATGTCAATACGCCAACCGGTCAGGCGCGCGGCCAGACGGGCGTTTTGACCATCGCGACCGATGGCCAGGCTGAGTTGATCCTCGGGGACAACCACGGTAGCCGTCTTCCCCTGTGGGTTTTTCTCATCCAGGTACACCCCGGTCACCCGGGCCGGGCTGAGGGCTTTAGCGATGAACACCGCCGGATCCGGGTTCCATTCAATGACGTCAATCTTCTCGTCATGAAGTTCGCGCACAATAGCCTGAATGCGCACGCCGCGAATTCCAACGCAGGCACCGACCGGATCCACACCGGGTTGCGTGGCGGAAACGGCCACCTTGGCCCGCTCGCCGGGTTCACGAGCAATAGAGCGGATTTCGACGATGCCATGATAGATCTCAGGCACCTCGGTTTCAAGCAGGCGGCGTAGAAAATTCTTGTGGGTGCGTGAGAGGATGATCTGGGGTCCACGCGGTGTGTCCTTAACCTCGGCCACCAATGCGCGCACACGATCATGCACCCGGAAGCGTTCGCCCGGGATCATCTCTTTGCGCGGCATGGTGCCCTCGGCGCGCAGTTCCAGCCCAATCGTTAGTCCCTGGGGGGTGACGGCCTGAACAATGCCACTAACAATTTCGCCCAGTTGCTTTTGGTAGTAGTTCAGTTGCATCTGGCGTTCTGCATCCCGAATGCGTTGTTGGATGACCTGCCGCGCCGTCTGCGCTGCAACGCGCCCGAAGTCCTTAGGGGTGCTGTCTACGATGATCGTCTGACCGATCTCCACATTAGGGTCAATTTTGCGCGCCTCTTCCAGGGAGACTTCGGTGTAGGGATCCTGAACCGTTTCTACCACTTCCTTCTCGGCCAAGATCGTGACTTTACCGGTCTCGATGTCAATTTTGGCCTCAATGTGCTGAGCACCGGAAGCGTTTACAGCTTTGCGGTAAGCCGAGACCATTGCCGATTCCAGCGCTTTGAGGATAACCTCCTTCGGCAATTGTTTCTCTTCCAGAACCTCATTGAAGGCCAGGGTAAATTCGTTCTTCATGCTTGCTCGCTCTCCCAAAAGTTCACGTAACAGGATTAGGATCAATAGGTACTACTATAAGCAGAAAAGTGGGACTGGCCCACTTTTCAATGCTTGCGCTTTCTGTGGCGGCGTTGACGCTATGCATTTTAACACATCTCTTTAGGGGTGACAAGGGCAGTGTTGCTAATTTATAATACGGACGGGGATTGGGTTCATGAGAGGAGGGTCAAATGAAAGCCATTTATATTTACGTTGTTCTTGGAGGATTGATCGCGGGGGTGGTTCTGGGAGGATGCCAGCGTACACCTGTCTCTACCCCCATGGCTTCATTACCAGCACCTACACCGATATCGCCATTGTTACCCACACCTGCGGCTACCACTGCAATAGTCACGCCAACAACGGTGCCCGTTCCATCTACGACATCTAGCGCAACTCTGCCCATGCCCACACCCACAATGGAGGGTTTGTATACCTATGCTGTAGTAGGGGTGGGGCCTGACGAGGGGTTGAGTGTTCATTCTGGACCGGGGGTGAACTATGATGTGGTTAGCACCTTACCCTATGACGCAACCCAAATCCGTTTGACGGGCCAGAAAGCCCAGGCGCAAAATATCACCTGGGTGGAGATAGAGTGGCTCTCGGTAACCCCGCTCCGTGGTTGGGTTAACGGACGCTTTTTGACCCAGTATGTGCTGGCAGAGGCATTTTGTAATGCTGAAACCGCAAGCCTGATTGAGCAGTTTGGGCAAGCCATACGCCAGGCCGATGGCCGTCTGTTGGCAGCGCTGGTCAGCCCTGTCCATGGGGTGGATATCTGGCTTTGGCGCAGTGGTCGCGCTATCAACTTTGATCCGGCACATGCGCGGTGGGTTTTTAATAGCACTTATGTTCATAATTGGGGTGCCAATCCGGCCAGCGGGTTAGATACTCGTGGGTCCTTCCAGGAGGCTGTCCTACCGGTCTTACGCGATGCAATCCAAAATCCTCACGAGATCCGGTGTAACGACCGCACCGTTAGTGGCATTGCGGAAGAGTATGCCTGGCCGGCGCGTTATCGTAACATCAACGTTTATAAAATTTTCAAACCAGGAACGCCGGGGATAGACTTGGATTGGCGCATTTGGTTGATAGGGGTGGAATACGTTGAGGATAAGCCTTATCTCTTTGCGCTCATTCATTTTCAATGGGAGCCATAGATAAAAATTCTTTCATGGAGGAAACGTCTACATGCCTTCAACGGACTTTCTCTGGTGGCGTGATGGGGTCATTTATCAGATTTACCCTCGTTCGTTTGCGGATAGCAATGGTGATGGTCTGGGGGACTTACCGGGCATAACAGCGCGCTTGGATTACCTGGCCGATTTGGGTATAGATGCAATCTGGCTCTCACCCATTTTCCCCTCTCCAGATGTGGATTTCGGTTATGATGTCGCCGATTACTTGGCCATTGATCCCCGCTTTGGGAGCCTGGAGGACTTTGATCGGTTCGTGGCTGAGGCGCATCGCCGTGGCATTCGAGTTATCCTAGATCTGGTGCTCAACCACACCTCAGATCAACATCCTTGGTTTCAGGAATCACGAAAATCTCGCGATAATCCCTACGCCGATTGGTATTTGTGGCGCGATCCGCGTCCCGGAGGCGGACCGCCCAACAATTGGGCTTCGGTTTTTGGTGGGAAGGGATGGGAGTATGAACCTCAACGTGGTCAGTACTACTTTCATATGTTCTACAAGGAACAGCCTGATTTAAACTGGCGTCATCCAGCAGTGCGCGAGGCCTTGCTTGATGTCTTTCGCTTCTGGTTAGAGCGGGGAGTGGACGGCTTTCGCCTGGATGTGTTCAATGTGTATTTCAAGCATCCTGATTTTCCGGATAACCCCCCTCGTTTAGGGTTACGTGCTTTTGACCGCCAGCAGCATATTTACGATATTGACCAGCCGGAAATGTTCCCTCTATTGCGTGAAATACGTCAGATCTTAGATGCTTATCCCGAGCGATATGCAGTGGGGGAAACATTTCTGAGCACTCCTCAGAAGGCAGCACGCTATTGTGCTCCCGGCTTATTGCACGCAACGTTTGACTTTACCTTTCTTCATTCCCCTTGGCGGCCGGAGCGGTTTTTGCGTGCGATCCAAGATTGGGAGCAAGCTCTTGGGGATGACTCCTGGCCAACCTACGTGCTTAGTAATCACGATAATCCCCGTGCTGCTACTCGCTATGGACGCGGTGAGGACGATGCGCGTCTCAAGGTGGCGGCAACACTGTTATTAACTCTGCGGGGTACGCCATTCATGTATTATGGAGAAGAAATCGGCATGCGTGATATCCGGGTTTCGCGTGCGGAAATCAAGGATCCCGTTGGGAAACGTTACTGGCCGTTTTACAAAGGGCGTGATGGTTGCCGTTCACCCATGCAGTGGGATGATTCACCTCATGCGGGTTTCACCCTTGGCCACCCATGGCTTCCGGTTCATCCAAATTATCGTCACCGCAATGTGGAAGCCCAACGTCGAGATGCGCACTCATTGCTGAATTACTATCGGAGCCTACTGCGGTTAAGGAAGGAAAATTCGGCGCTAAGACGTGGTCTTTTCCAGCCGCTGACGTTTGAGCCACGGCGCTTGTTGGCCTATTTACGTCAAGATGAGCATCAAACCATCCTGGTGGCACTTAATTTCAGTTCGCGCCCGGTGCGTTTGGCCATGGGGAGAACGCTGAGTGCCTTGCGCTGGCGACCGCTGATCTCAACCAAGGATGAGCCGCTCATTCCGCGGGATGGATTCCTCACTCTGCGCGGCAATGAGGCAGTCATCCTAGAACGCGAGGCTTAGCACGCAACTGGTGTGAGCCTATGAGAAGACACTGGCCTACTCACTGTCTAAATCGGCCTCGCGCTCGCCCAGTGGCTCTAGGTCAAACGGCACCCCGACTTGTTCACCCCCTTCACGGAGAGATTTGACGACCTCTACCAGCAAGGGCACACCATCACGGGCGTACTTTTCGGCATTCTCGAATTCTTTCTCACCGTGGATATAGATGCGTTCTTCACCCTCGGCTTTAGGGGAGTCTTTGATCATGCGAATCAAACGATCCATATCGGCTTTGAATTCATCCACCGGGCGCAGGGCATCCACGCGAATGGCGGCAAAGAAATGGCCAACATTAGCCGCCTGGCCCTCACCGGGACGGGCTACATCAATGCTGTAAGCTGCACCCGAGAGCACGCCGGATAGAATGTCAACCACCATGGCCAACCCATATCCCTTATAGCCGCGCATTAGAGCGGTGCCGCCCAGGGGAAGCAAGGCGCCACCTTGCAACACGGCTTTAGGATCAGTGGTCACATTGCCTCGGGCATCAATTCCCCAGCCCTCGGGAATCGGTAACCCGGCTTTGTCGTAGACGGTAATCTTGCCAATCGGGACAATGCTGGTCGCCATATCCAGAACGAAGGGGCGCTCCTGGCCGGCAGGCACGGCAACCGCGATGGGGTTTGTACCCAGCATGGCTTTACGGCCATAGGTAGGCGCCACAAGCGGCTGTGAATTAGTTAGGCTGATCCCGATCATATCATGGGGAAGAGCCATCATAGCGTAGTAGCCGGCAATACCGTAGTGATTGCTGTTGCGTACCGTGACCATGGCCATACCCACCTCTTGCGCTTTCTCAATACAGTGTTGCATGGCGCGATAAGCAACCACTTGCCCTAAGCCTTGTCCGCCATCCAACAGCATCGTGGCCGGTGATTCGCGTACCACACGTAGGGGAGAGCGGACGTCAATCAATCCTTTGCGAATCCGGTTGCCATAGTAGGTGTGAAGACGAATGATGCCGTGTGAGGCAACCCCGCGCAGGTCAGCAGCCAGCAACACGTCAGCGGCAATTTGGGCGTCCTCGGCGGGGACGCCCAGGTGGGTAAAAAAGCGCTCCATATAGTGTTTTAGCGCCTCAGCCCGAAAAAGCAAGACCCGTGGCATGGACAACCTCCAGTAAGACCCTACGGCTAAATATCGAGATTTTTAACCAGTCGTGCGTGCGTTTGGATGAATCGTGTTCGGGGAGGTACTGCCTCGCCCATCAGCATGTCAAAGGTGCGGTCGGCGGCTGCAGCATCCTCAATTGTCACCATCATCAGGGTGCGATTTTGAGGATTCATAGTGGTCTCCCACAATTGTTGGGGATTCATCTCGCCCAAGCCTTTATAGCGCTGGATGGAGGCCTTCTCTGCGGGAATGCCTAACTCTTTGAGGATCTGGTCTTTCTGGGCTTCAGTATAGGCGTAGCGGACAAGATCTTTGTGGGCGATGCGGTAGAGCGGTGGCTGGGCGATGAAGAGGTGACCATTTTCGATCAGAGGTTGCATGTAACGAAAGAAGAAGGTTAGCAGTAAAGTGCGGATGTGGCTGCCATCCACATCGGCATCTGTCATAACAATGACACGCCCGTAGCGCAAATTGTTTAGATCAAAGGACTCGCCGATCCCGGTACCTAGGGCCGAAACTAGGGCTTTTACTTCGTTGTTTGAGAGGATTTTATCCAGACGGGCACGTTCGGTATTGAGAATTTTTCCCCGCAGGGGTAGGATGGCCTGGAAATGGCGATCTCGTCCCTGTTTAGCCGAGCCACCTGCGCTATCGCCCTCAACGATGAAGAGTTCGGTCTTCTGAGGATCGCGTTCGGAGCAATCGGCCAATTTACCGGGCAGAGTCAGGCTTTCCAATGCCGATTTGCGGATGACCAAATCGCGCGCTTTGCGCGCTGCATCGCGGGCGCGGGCAGAGGTCAGGCACTTTTGAATGATGGCTTTGGCGGCTGCCGGATTCTCTTCGAGAAAGGTTGCCAGCGCCTCACCCACGACTTGCTGAACGTAGGTCTGCACCTCGGGATTCATCAGTTTGACCTTGGTCTGGCTCTCAAACTGCGGGTCGGGGTGCTTAATGCTGACGATGGCGGTCATGCCCTCACGCGTATCGTCCCCAGTGAAGTTGGGGTCAGAGTCTTTGAGCAGACCATTGCGGCGGGCATAATCATTGAGGACGCGGGTGACGGCGGTCCGCAATCCAGTGAGGTGCGTGCCACCATCAATCGTGTTAATAGTATTGGCGAAGGAATACACCGATTCAGCGTAAGCGTCAGTGTACTGGATGGCGACCTCAATTCCGATGTTCTCAACCTCTTTCTCGACGTAGAAAACAGGGTGAAGTACCTCGCGGTTGCGATTGAGGTAACGCACGAACGAGATAATCCCGCCCTCAAAATAAAAGGTCATTTCACGCTGGGTACGCTCATCCACCAGCCGGATTTCGACCTTGCGGGTGACGAAAGCCATCTCGCGGAAGCGCTGTACCAGCGTCTCAAACTTGTAATCCACATCCCCTTTGAAAATTTCGCGGTCAAATTTGAACGTGGTAATGGTGCCGGTGTCTTCGGGGGCACAGGTACCAATGACCTTAACCGGTTCTAGCGGAATACCACGCTCATAACGCTGGAAGTGAATTTTGCCCTCGCGCTTGACTCGAACCTCGCACCATTCTGAAAGGGCGTTCACGGCAGAGACGCCCACGCCATGCAAGCCGCCGGAGACCTTATAACTGGTATGACCGAATTTTCCTCCTGCGTGCAAGGTGGTCATTACCACTTCCAGAGCCGATTTTTTCTTTTCGGGGTGGATATCTACCGGAATGCCACGCCCGTTATCCTCTACGGTAACGCTGCTATCGGGATGAATGGTCACCACGATGCGATTGCATGCCCCGGCCAGGGCTTCGTCAATGGAGTTGTCTACCACCTCGTACACGAGATGATGCAATGCTTTCAAATCGGTACCGCCGACGTACATCCCCGGGCGGCGGCGTACCGCTTCAAGTCCCTCTAGAACCTGAATATCCTTAGCGCCGTAACTTGTCGTTGCACTCATCTGTGCCACGCTTACCTCCAAATACCTTGTAACGTCATTTGCTTTCGGCCGTCATCTTGGCTGTCGTACGTTGGACTAAAAATTGCATCCATTGAATGCCGTCACGATAGTAGATAAAACTGGCGGCGAGAATGGCGGAGTAGATAAACGCATGTCCGAGGATGCCCACCAGGGTTAACCATGAATCGGGTGGAGCGGATCGCCACAATAAATCCAGACCTTGGCCCAAGATTAGCGCCACAAGGATAAACAGGGGCAACCGGGGTAAAAATGGGTGAACCAAGACCATGCTTTTAAGAGCAGCCTGGATAGGTTTGAGGTTCAAGGCGAATATCCCGTGAGGGGTGAAAATCAAGGGAAACAAGACCATGAAAATAAGCATGGTGACCACGAAGAAGGCAATGTTTCCCGCTCCGGGCAGCAGCCATAAAACGAAGCCCAAGATCAACAGGCCTGGTACGCTCATAAGGGCCAGGATAAGATAAAACAGAACGCAAAATAACAGCGCTGAGGGCATTTGTCGGGTAAAGAACAATTGCCAGTTGATGCGGTTATCCTCAGCCGTAGCACTAGCCAACAAGGCAAAATAAATGCAGCCCAGGGTGAAACCCACCACCAGCAACCCTATGCTAATCCCTAATAGCGCTCCCATGCTGGTGATTTGCACGTTGGGTGCAGTTCCAAAGGGATGGGTGGCGTCTGAGAACCCGGTGAGCAAACTGGGCACCCCGATGGGAAAGGTCTTAAGTAAACCTAATAGGTTAATCTCCTTAAGCAGGGGTTGCCACAACTCGCTAAGGGATGCAGGAGTGGTTGGTGTCCCCGAGCGCTCCAGGAGCGTGGTTGCCGTTTGAAAGTAGGGGGTAAGTAATTGCTCGATGCGCAAGCGAGGCGCAAACCACAATATCAAATCCACCCCTAACGGTAGCAGGATTAAATAGAGATGCCCTGCCACGGCGTTAAAACCGGCAATAAAAGCCGCCATGATGCCTGGCGGTTGCTCTTTAACTGATTCATGAAGACCAGCCATACGTGTTACATTTTACCACAGGCCTTATCCCGATCCTGTTAAAAGAATCGCCGACATGTTTCTGTGGTGGTGATTTTTGTACTCGGGTTTAAAATTATGGGGCTAAAGTATTCCAATGTCATCCCAGCATCTTGTGCCCAATTCTCTGAGGCGATTCACCATGGACGTCATCTCTTGAATGCCGCGAGGTTTTTGCGACACCGTCAATAAGATTGAAAAGGCTTTAAGGGGGTATGATATAATTTGCCCAACGCACCCATGAGACGCATCACTGGACTATTTCTTCTAACAGGGTTTTCAATTCTTTTGATGGCAGCAGTTTGGCCATCCCCAGCGGCACATCCACCGTCGCAGGTGAGTTATGCCACCCCAACTGCTTTGCCGGATGGTCGAATTTTGTACATCGTTCAACCCCAAGATACGTGTATCCGAATCTCACTGCTCACCGGGATTTCGATTGACGATCTCCGCTTGTTGAACGGCCTGGATGCAAATTGTACATTGCGCGAAGGGCAAAGCCTTCTGTTGGGTACTGTTGCCCCAACACCTACCCCCTTTGGCCCTACTGCAACACCCACACCGATCCTGCCTTCCCCCACGCCTTTCCGGGGGAACGGCCGCATTTGTGTTTTCCTTTTCAATGACATAAACGGTAATGCACAGGTTGAAAATGGCGAGGAAGGCATCTCCGGTGGAGCGATCAGCATTACTGACCGCTTGGGAAAGATTTCTCGTGAGGGGACTAGTCAGAGCGGAACAGATCCAGTGTGCTTTGATGAATTACCAGAGGGTGATTACAACATCAGCATCGCGGTCCCGGAAGGGTATAACCCCACCACACGCATGAATTACGCGTTGACCTTGCGCGCCGGGGATACCACTACGCTGGATTTTGGGGCTCAACTTAGCGCCCGCGCCCAGCCCGGCGAAGTGGCAGAAACCTCTCGCTCTCCGTTGTTGGCCATTTTAGGTGCCATTTTACTGGTAGTGGGGATTGGGCTGGGGATCTATGCCCGCCTGTTGCTGCGCCGCTGAGCGTTCATCGCATAATCCACGTTCAGATGTTTGGATGGCTAGGTCTTCTGGTGTTACTTGAGCCAAGAAATTCCAGAAAGCTTCTTGCGCGCTACCCAAGGGGTGCAGGCGATAGCGGCAAAAGAAAATATCCTCGATCAATTCCATATCACGCACCCGAACGATCACAACTTTCCCCTTGCCCACGTGCTCAACGGCGGAATGAGGCACAAATCCTACTCCGATCCCTCTTTGCACGGCAATCACAATGGACTCTGAGTTTCCCAATGTCAGGATGACGCGTAGGTCGTGTACATGCAAGCCGTGCCTGGCCAGGGCGTTGCGGACCACACGGTAAGTTCCTGCGCTTTCCTCACGCATAACGAAGCATTCGTTTGTGAGGTCTTGGGGTGAAATTTCGCCTTGGGTTGCCCACGGATGCTCAGGGGGGACGATCAGCACCACCGGCTCGCGGTAGAAAGGCCGAAATTCGATGTGCCGATCCAATTCGTCAAAACTGCTGGAGAAAGCGAAATCTACATCTTCTTTGCGCAGCATTTCCAACGCCAGCGCGCGTGGGGTTACATGGACGGTGGCTTGCACCCGTGGGTGTTGGGTCATGAAGCGCGCCAGGATGAGTGGGAGCAAATACTTGCCCGGTGTGGTGCTACAGCCTATTGTCAGATGCCCGATGACCTCGCCACGTAAACTTTGCATCAGTTCTTCTGCCCGTGAGTTCACCAGCAAGATCTGCCGTGCTAGAGGCACCAGAGCCATACCCGCTTCGCTGAGGGCCATTTTGCGCCCTTTGCGGATAAATAGGGTAACCCCTAACTGGCTTTCCAGCTGATGAATGTGCTGGGTGATCGAGGGTTGAGAAAGGCCAAGTTTCTCTGCGGCTCGGGAGAAATTCAGCGTTTCGGCAGCGGTCAGGAAGACTTGTAATTGGTAGGGGTTGAGCATAATTTGGTTTCTCTCCCTGAATTGTGATAAGTTTTTCTAATTATAAGCCATAATCAATTCGTTGCGGTGTTTGTGATAAAAGGCACTAATTATTTTGAGGTCAACTCCGTAAAATGAAAGGGAGATTAAAAGGAGTTTGTCCTACTTGGGAGAGAGAACATGCAACGGATACTAAAGATAATCATTGCGCTCGGGATAGGGATGTTAATGGGAGCGTGTGCGGCTCAGGCTAACCCTGCGCCCACCGCAGTGCCCACACCGACGCTTCCTGCGACGGTTTATACCCCCCAGAGTTCGGTAGATTACTGTGTATCATGTCATACCGATAAGAATGCACTCATTCAGACCGCTAAACCTGAAGAAAAGGCGCCCAGCGAGTCTGAAGGGGTGGGTTGAGGGGGTGATGTGGCTCCGTTGGAGCCTTGGGAGAAAGTTTTGGTCAATGCGGACTTCATTAACTCTATCCATGGGCGGGCAGGGTGTATTGCTTGCCATGGTGGACGGCAATCGCCGGATAAGGACACGGCCCACAGCGGTTTGATCGCTGATCCTAGCCAGGATGCCGGACGCATTTGTGGTGCCTGCCATGGAGAAATTGTGGATGGTTTCCCCACCAGTTTGCACGCCTCTCTACAGGGTTATCGGACGGTTGTCTACTCTCGCAGTTTGCCCGAGAATCATCCCGCTCTTCAAACTGCCATGCAGAACCATTGTTCGTCCTGCCATACGACGTGTGGTGATTGTCATATCAGCCAGCCCAAATCCGTGGGTGGTGGATTGCTTAATGGGCACCAGGTTGAGAAGACGCCCCCGATGACGCGCACCTGCACGGCATGCCATGGCACTCGCGTGGGCGCGGAGTATTTAGGCAAACATGAGGACATTCCCGGCGATGTTCACTTCCGCGAAGGCCGCATGAACTGCATGGCTTGCCATTCTGGAGATGACTTGCACACTGCCGAGGGAGACGCCGCCAAACACCGCTACTGGGGTAAACAACAACCGGCATGTGAGGATTGTCATGCTCAAGTAGGCCGGGCAGACGATCCTATTCCTCAACATACCATTCACGGTGACAAGGTGGCCTGCCAGGTTTGTCATGCTGTGGAATACACCAGTTGCGATGGATGCCATGTGGCCATCAGCGATAAAACGGGAAATCCGTTCTTCAAGACCGAGGCTACCTATCTTTCCTTCATGATTGGGCGCAACCCCTGGCCCAGTCGTGAACGTCCTTATAAGTATGTCCTTCTACGCCACGTACCGGTTGCACCGACCAGTTTTGAATATTACGGCCCGGATCTATTGCCTAACTACAACTTATTACCAACCTGGACCTACACCACACCGCATAATATTCAACGTCAGACCCCACAAAACCGCTCGTGTAACTCATGTCATGGGAATGCTTCACTCTTTTTGACCCCTGATAAAGTCAAACCCGAAGAATTGGAGGCCAATCGGAACGTAATTGTTGAAGATGTACCTGCCACACTACCCTTTATAAAGTAAATCTATATTTTGGAGGATTTTACAATGGTTCGTAAGGTTTCCACACCT
This sequence comes from Thermanaerothrix sp., assembly GCF_056331585.1. NCBI lineage: Bacteria > Bacillati > Chloroflexota > Anaerolineae > Anaerolineales > Anaerolineaceae > Thermanaerothrix > Thermanaerothrix sp. The sequence goes on along the minus strand of NZ_JBWGPQ010000013.1, from coordinate 4,413 downwards.
CTCATTTTGTTGGTTGTGCTCAGCCTGGTACTGAGTGCGTGTACGCCTGCTGCACCTGCCGTCACACCAACCGTTGAGCCGACCGTAGCACCGACTCAGGAACCGACGGCACTTCCTAGTCCCACGATCGAAGTTAAGCCGGATATAGCGGCGCTGTGGACGCAGTTAATCGCTGATCTTCCGGCAGAAAAAGGATTCGGTACGATCAGCGCAGTCAAATTGAACGAGGAACTTGCCGAAAAGCCGGTATTCCTGCTTGACGTGCGCGAGGCAGGTGAGATCGAGAAGGACGGTTACATTGAGGGGGCAGTGCATATTCCGGTGCGCGAAGTGTTGAAGAACCTGGATAAGTTGCCCGCACCTGATCAGCCCATTGTCGTTTACTGCGCGTCTGGGCATCGTGGGGCGCTGGTTCTCTCTGCTCTCAAATTGTTGGGCTATACCAATGTCCGCAACCTGGGGGGTGGTCTGGGGGCCTGGAAGAAAGCCAATCTTCCGGTGGTAACCGGCTCAATGCCTGCTGCGCCTCAGACCGGGACGGCGCCGGGAATCAAAGACCAAGCCCTTTATCAGACGTTGAACGATTTCCTAAGCAACTTGCCCGAGGGTTTCTACACCGTCAAGGCGGATAAACTTAATGCCGATATGGTTGAGGGCAAGAAGTTAGTTCTAGTTGATGTGCGTACGCCCAAAGAGGTTGAAACTGAAGGGTACATCGCAGGGGCAATTCAACTGCCGTTTAGCGAGTTCATGAGCCATCTCAATGAACTGCCTACCAACACACCGCTGGTGATTTATTGTGCTTCGGGGCACCGCGGCGCCATTATTATGATGGGGTTGCGTCTGCTGGGTTATGAGGCAGTTAATCTGGCTGGTGGCCTGAATGCCTGGAAAGCGGCGCAGTTGCCCGTCGAAGGTGCGGTGGACTGGAACGCGACCTGGAACGATTTTCTGGCCAACCTGCCTAAAGACTTCTACGCCATCTCTGCGGCTGATCTGAATGCAGCCCTGGCTGATAAACCGCCCTTCTTGCTGGATGTGCGCGAAACCGCAGAACTGGAGAAGGATGGCTACATTGAGGGTGCGGTTCACATTCCTGTGCGTGAGGTTTTGAAGAGTCTGGATAAACTCCCGGCTCAGGATCAGCCGATTGTCATTTACTGTGCTTCAGGTCATCGCGGTGCGCTGGTCATGGCGGCACTGCGCCTGCTAGGCTATACTGATGTGCGTAATTTGGGCGGTGGTTTGAACGCCTGGAAGAAAGCCAATTTGCCGGTAGTGACCGGAAATGCGCCCGCAGCGCCAACAGCAGGTACGGCACCGGAGATCAAGAATCAGGCGCTCTTCAAAGGTCTGGACGATTTTCTTAGCAACTTGCCGGAAAACTTCTACACCATCAAAGCCCCTGATCTACAAGCCGCGTTGGGGGAGGCGAATAAGCCTTTTGTCTTGGATGTGCGCACTGCGGATGAATTGAAAACTGATGGCTACATTGAAGGTTCTGTCCACATTCCGGTCAACGAGCTCTTTGCCCGTATGAGCGAGTTGCCGCAGGACAAGGCGACACCGATTGTTGTGTTATGCAAGTCCGGTCATCGTGGGGCGCTGGCCATGATGGCGCTGCGGATGATCGGGTACTCGAATGTTAGCAACCTCGCCGGCGGTATTAATGCCTGGGTTGCCGCTCAATTACCCGTTGTGAAGTAAGTGCATGGATGGGGTGGAAAAATTGGGTGGGGATTACCCCACCCAATTTTTTATTCCCGGGAGGAGGGGGGGAGGCTATTCAACAATTTACGTAAGGCCAACTCGTAGTCGGCTTTATTAGGAGGGTTGAGGGCAATGATCTCACGCACAATGCGCACTGCCAGCTGGGGGTCACCGAGTTCAATGTAGGCATCGGCAATGACATCGAGTTCAGCCACGGCGTGATCCACGTGCTGAATCTGACGGTAAAGATGGGCGAGGCGATAGCGTAAAAGCAACTTTTTTGTAGGATATTCGAGGATTAAATCCTGCAAGAATTGGATGGCATCCTCAATACGATTGGCACTGATAAGAAAATGGATGTAGTTGTCAATTTCATTGAGGGCGGCAGTATCTTCTTCCAGTTGAAAATAGAGATCTACAATCTTTGTGCGTAAGTCACGATCATCGGGTTTTAGCGTTCGCATTTGTTCATAGACATTTACGGCCTGACGCCAATCTAGGCGTTGTTGGTCGAGATCGGCGATCTTACCCAGGATGAGCAGGGCCCACTGGCGATATTCCCGTGATTGCTGGGCTATGCGGAGGGCTTTCAAGTAAGTCTGGCGGGCGAGATCGAGATCTGCCAAGTGATAATGCATATCCGCCAGTGCCATGGTTTCCTGCACGGCCTCATCGGTACGCCCTTGGTGCAATAGCAGTTCAATGAGGTAGTTGCGGATCGAAAGTTCCATGGGTGCCATTTGCACACTGCGCTGAAGCAAGTTCACTGCCCGGCCGGTTTCGCCGCGCAGATGATATAAGCGCGCTACCAGACGGTATTTGTTGACCGCTTCCTGGGTCATCCCTTTTTGCATCATCAGGTCGCCGATTTGGACATGTAAGGGGAGATAGGTGGGGGCAAAACTTAATGCGCGGAAGGCTTCTTCCATGGCCGAGTAGAGTTTTTGCTGGGCTGCCAGTTGGCGTATGTGCTCGAGGGCTTCAATGACTTGCGAACTACGGGTTTCGAGTAACATCTCAGCAAGGGGTGGGGGAGACGTTTTGTCAGGCGCTTGTTGTTGCAATTGCTGGCGGGCTTTTTGGAGTAACTCGCGCCAGCCGGGTTGCGCTAATTGGCGTTCGATGCTCTCGCACAACGCCTTAAGTTTTTGGGCGTCTTTCTCGCTCCGTTGAGCCTCAATGATAGATTCATAGGTCTGGTTCAGGGCATCCACCTGAGCGGGAGGGACAGTTTGGGCATCCGCCAGACGCAAGGCCTGTAAGAAAGCCACCGCGGCTTCACTCAGATTGCCCAGTTTAGAAGCCACCCGTCCGATCAACAGGAAGGCCGCCAACGCAAAATCTGGGTGAGCCGTGGCGCGATAAAGGTATTGCAGGGCCCGGGCGGGGTCACGTTCGGCTAACAACAATCCCAAATTGTAGGATAGGGCTGGGTGCACCAGCCCCAACTTTTCTGCCCGTTCCAGTTCCTGCAGGGCCTGGGCATCGTCGCCGTGGGTTTGGGATTCGATGGCCTGGTTAAGATGAAGTAGCAACCGTGTTAAATCGGTTTGATTAGTGGGAAGCACGGTGCCACTGCCGCGGGTTAGGGCACTCAGACCTCGCCGTGACGAAGGGGCCGTGGTGGGGTTGACGGCATGTTCAGCCTGGTCAAATAACAAGGTTGCTAATTGGATCAAGGCCTGCTGGCGCGCCTCGCTAATGGGATCTAAGGGGGCGCGTTCTTCATCCTCGGCATCTGCTTGCAGGATTTCGGCCAGGCGCACCGGCCCGGTACCGCCACGGGGACGAGCGGGCTTGGGTAACGGCGTGCCGTTGCGCAGGGCTTGGAGGGCTTGGGTGGCTTCGGCGCTACCGGGAAGTAGTTCCAAGGCGTGCTGCACAGTTTGGATTGCCTTGGATACATCGTTGTTCTGTTGCAGGATACTGGCCATTGCCAGGTAGGCTTCTACGGCCTCTGCCTTGCGCCCCAGACGCTCGTAAATGAGTGCTAGACGACTGTGCGCGGTCAGGTTATCGGGTTGCAGGCTAAGCACGCGGATCAGGCTGGTAATGGTTTTTTCAACATCGCGATTTTTGAGGTAAAGATCTGCTGCCTGCAGACCCTGCCGCACGGCCTCTTTGAGTCGTCCCAGGCGCTCATATATCCGGGCCATTTTTTCGTAGGCCAGCGGCTCTTCAGGTTGAAGCGTGGCTAAGTGCTGATAAATAGTGAGGGCTTCATCGAATTGCTGTAATTCGAAAAGGGCCAACCCCAGGTTACTGAGCGCCTGCGGGTCTTCGGGGAATTCTTCCAAAGCCCGGCGGTAATGCTGAGCGGCCAGTTCCCAGTCCTGGTCCCAGGCGGCTGAATGCCCTTCGTTCATTTCGTGGTGATAAAGTTCGCGATTCCCGGCCACGTTTCCCTCATTCTTACTTATTGGTGTCTCAACTCAAATTTTCAAATGCAACCATTTCGCCCCAGTTTAAACCCCAGCGCGCCTCGGTGAGAAGGGGCACCACTAAAGTGTAGGCATTTTCCATTACGTTTTTCACCACGCGCGCGGTGCTCTCTTTCTCTTCGGTAGGACATTCTAACACCAGTTCGTCATGTACCTGCAGTAGCAGGCGAGCAGATAGTCCGGCCCCTTCCAAGGCTGATGGCAGTCTCACCATGGCAATTTTCATGATATCGGCGGCTGTGCCCTGGATTGGGGCATTAAT
>NZ_JBWGPQ010000012.1:11747-67613 GCF_056331585.1 Thermanaerothrix sp. | reverse complement strand
ATCGTCCCTACATTCATGTGCGGCTTCGTCCGCTCAAACTTTTGCTTAGCCATGTATCACATTCCTCCTGATCATATGGCAGTTTAGATTATCCAAGAATTTTAACCCGAACTGACTCAGGCACCGGAGCATAATGATCAAACTCCATGGTATAAATGCCGCGCCCCTGGGTTGCCGAGCGCAGTTCGGTAGCATACCCAAACATTTCGGCCAGTGGAACCAACGCCCGCACGGCCTGCATCCCGCCCGGGCGCGGTTCCATCCCCTGGATCTCCGCCCGCCGGGCATTTAATTGACCCAGCACATCTCCCAAATTGGCTTCCGGTACTAGCACCTCCACTTTCATAATCGGCTCCAGCAGAACCGGAGCGCCTCGTTGCACCCCTTCTTTGAAGGCAAACGAAGCAGCCACTTTGAAGGCCATATCGCTGGAATCTACCTCGTGGTAAGATCCCCCCAAGAGCGTGACCTGCACATCGGTCACCGGGTAACCCGCCAGAACACCTGCTTCCGCCGCTTCGAGAATCCCCTTTTCAATCGCCGGAATGTATTCCTTGGGGATCACACCACCCACAGTCTTATCGATGAATTTGATCCCATTTCCTCGCTCTAAGGGCTCCAGCGAAATGATGACATGGCCATATTGCCCACGCCCACCGGTTTGTTTCACATAGCGATAATTAACCTCAGGCACCGGGCGGCTGATGGTTTCACGATACGAAACGCGCGGGCGACCTACGTTGGCTTGAACACGGAACTCGCGCATCATACGATCCACGATGATATCGAGATGAAGTTCACCCATGCCCGAGATAATCGTCTGGCCGGTATTCTCATCAAAGCGCACTTTGAAGGTGGGGTCTTCTTCGGCTAAGCGGCGCAAAGCCTCGGCCATACGATCCTGATCAGCGGTGGTCTTGGGCTCAACCGCTACAGAGATGACCGGCTCGGGGAAGGTAATGCTTTCCAACAAAATAGGATGTTTGGGATCACACAGAGTATCACCGGTAAAAGTGTCTTTTAACCCCAACACCGCACCAATATCTCCGGCACAGATTTCGCTCACGTCCTCCCGCCGATCGGCATACATGCGCACAATACGCCCAATGCGTTCTTTACGCCGCCGCGAAGAATTCAGCACCATGTCCCCCTGGGTCACCTTGCCCGAATAAACGCGGAAATAAGCCAACCGACCAACATAAGGATCTGCAACAATCTTAAAGACGAGCGCGCACATTGGTTCGTCATCCGATGGCCAGCGCTCAATAATAACGTCTGGGTTATCCGGGTCGGTGCCTTTAACAGGGGGAATATCTGCCGGTGAGGGCAAATAATCAATGACTGCGTCTAAGAGGGGCTGAATGCCACGATTGCGCAGGGCTGAGCCACAGAATATCGGGGTAGCCTTATTTGCGATAACGGCTTTGCGCAGTGCCTGCTTAAGTTCCTCGACGCTGATCTCTTCCCCTTCCAGATATTTGACAATCAACTCATCCTCAAACTCGGCGATGCGCTCCACCATGATTGCTCGCCACTCCTCAGCTCGGGCGCGCACGTCCTCTGGAATGGGCGCATACACCGGCTCGCGGCCTAGTTCATCCTCCCAATAAATGGCTTGCATCGTGAGCAGATCAACGACCCCACGGAACGCCGCTTCGCTTCCAATAGGAATTTGCATGGGAATTGGATTAGCGCCTAACCGTTGACGAATGGATTCGATGGTTCGCTCAAACGACGCTCCCACCCGATCCATTTTATTAGCAAAGCAAATTCGCGGTACATTGTAGCGATCTGCCTGACGCCACACCGTCTCACTCTGCGGCTCGACCCCTTGCACGGCATCAAAAACGACAATGCCACCATCCAGAACACGCAGGGATCGCTGTACTTCGGCAGTGAAATCAATATGCCCCGGAGTGTCAATCAGATTGATCTGATACCCTTTCCACTCCGCCGTCACCGCCGCAGAAACAATGGTTATGCCGCGCTCCCGTTCCTGTTCCATCCAATCGGTAACGGTTGTACCTTCGTCCACCGACCCCAGGCGATAGGTGCGCCCGGTGTAGAACAGGATACGCTCGGTCGTGGTAGTCTTGCCCGCGTCAATGTGGGCAATGATCCCAATATTACGACACTTCTCCAACGGAAAATTGCGTGGCATAACCGCTTACCTCTAAGAGATCCCTTTCTGCTCGATAGCCTAGACGCGGTAGTGAGAGAAAGCGCGGTTCGCCTCGGCCATCTTGTGGGTCTCATCACGTTTGCGGATCGCCGCACCCTGGCCACTGGCAGCATCCAATAATTCCGCCGAAAGTTTCTCAACCATAGATTTACCCGTCCGTGCCTTGGCTGCCTCTAGAATCCAGCGCATGGCCAGGGTTGTGCGACGATAATCGGGTACCTCCATAGGCACCTGATAGGTCGCACCACCAACTCGCCGTGGACGCACTTCCATGATCGGACCGACATTACGAATGGCTTGCTCGAAGACCTCCAGCGGATTCTTGCCCGTCTTCTCGCGGATGACATCAAAGGAATCATAGACAATCCGCATGGCCAGGCTTTTCTTACCTCGCCGCATCACATGATTAATAAACTTCTGCACCAGAACACTTCCGTAGCGCACGTCCGGGGGCAATTCACGTCGTTCAGGTTTTCCGCGCCGCATGCTTTATCCTCTCCGTCTTCAGGACCTGATTATTTCTTGGCCTCTTTCGGCTTCTTCGTGCCGTATTTCGATCGCCCTTGCATCCGTTTAGCCACACCGGTCGCATCCAACGTACCGCGCACGATGTGATAGCGCACGCCCGGCAGGTCTTTCACACGCCCACCGCGCACTAATACCACCGAGTGCTCCTGCAATTGGTGGCCTTCACCAGGAATGTAAGCCGTCACTTCAATCCCGTTGGTCAAACGCACACGGGCGATTTTGCGTAGTGCCGAATTAGGCTTCTTGGGGGTCATAGTACGCACCACCGTACACACCCCACGCTTTTGGGGCGCGCCCTTATCCACACGGATACGTCGCTGACGCATCGTGTTCAAAATATACTGCAAGGCTGGCGCTTTGCTCTTTTCCTTTTTTACTTGGCGTCCTTTTCGAACAAGTTGATTTATCGTTGGCACGTCCTCGCCTCCAAAAAATCGTAGTACATTTGATCCGTTTCTCAATAACCGAGGCCATCGTATGTAGGCCGATGGCCTCACCATTGCTTGCCTACAACACCGCCGCAGGCAAAGGCACGGCGGCTGATTATATCACGGGGGTTATGAACCGTCAAGTTGGGAGGTTTCCTCCAACTCCTCACCTAATCCCAATAATCCGGTCTCTAACCGCGGCGGGCGCACCCGCTCCTCATCTTTTCCGAAGCGGATAACCTCGCCGTTATCCATGTAGGCTTCCACCGCCAGACCCAGGCTTTGCAACTCCTTGACCAAGACACGGAACGAGGCGGGCAGGCCTGGTTCTTCGATGGGTTCACCCTTGACAATAGCCTCATAGGTCGCCACGCGTCCCTGCACATCATCCGACTTGACCGTTAACATCTCCTGCAGGGTGTAGGCTGCACCATAGGCTTCCAACGCCCACACTTCCATCTCACCGAAGCGCTGACCACCGAATTGCGCCTTACCTCCCAACGGCTGCTGGGTTACCAGCGAGTAAGGGCCAGTCGAGCGGGCATGCACTTTGTCCTCAACCAGGTGGTGCAGTTTCATCACACTCATCACCCCAACCGTAACCGGCTGGTCATATGGCATCCCGGTTTTCCCATCACGCAGGATCTGTTTACCAATGATCGGCATGGGCAACCCGGTGCGCGCCATGTAATCCTCTGCCGTCCGACGGATCTGAGCATCGGGCACCTGGCTAACGTCTTCACCCTGACGCATCAGCCATAACCGCAGACACACCTCAATAGCACGTTCGTCCTTTTGCGGTTGACGCTTGTCGTTGGCAATGACGCTCTCATAGACCAGGATCTCATCAGGGTCATACCCCTGTTCGCGCAACCAGGCTTCTAGATTGGCGTAGCGGGCATAGTTATAGTCGTAGGATAAACGCGAAACGTCGTATCCTTTTTCTGCTAACCACTGCTCCAGGTAAACCAGCCGCACCTCATCGTCATCACGGAAGTATTCTGGATCGTAATCGGGCTGCTGCTTGATCCAATCCCAAGCTGCCCTCACGGCATCCTTCCAGGCCTCATCCATTAGCCAGGCACGCGCCAGTTCGGCTTCAATTTCACGCTCCGATGCACCGTCAAATACTGGTGTAATCGCACGGAAGCCGAGGCGATGGGCTGCCCAGCCCAGGTGAGTCTCCAATACCTGGCCGATATTCATACGGCCGGGTACACCCAACGGGTTGAGGATGATATCCACCGGTGTTCCGTCTTCCAGGAAGGGCATGTCTTCAATCGGCACCACGCGCGAAACTACGCCTTTATTACCGTGACGTCCGGCCATCTTATCACCCGCAGTGATCTTACGGCGCTGGGCGACGAAAACGCGCACCATCATATCCACGCCCGCCGGTAAATCGCTGTTATCCTCGCGGGTGAAGACTTTAACATCTACGACCTTACCTCGCTCGCCGTGTGGCATGCGGAGCGAGGTATCCTTCACATCGCGCGATTTCTCGCCAAAGATAGCCCGCAATAGGCGTTCTTCCGGGGTCAGTTCCTTCTCGCCCTTAGGTGTGATCTTCCCAACCAAGATGTCATTCGGCCCCACTTCAGCGCCGATGCGGATGATACCGCGCTCGTCCAAATCCTTGATCGCGTCCTCACCAACATTAGGAATGTCGCGGGTGATCTCTTCCGGCCCCAATTTGGTGTCGCGGGCCTCCACCTCGTACTGCTCAATATGCACCGAGGTGTACATATCATCCCGCACTAAGCGCTCAGAGATGAGAATCGCATCCTCAAAGTTACCGCCTTCCCACGAGAGGAACGCTACTACCACATTTTGTCCCAACGCCAAGTTGCCGTTGACCGTGGACGAGGAATCAGCCAGCACATCGCCTTTGCGCACGCGCTGGCCCTTGAATACCGCTGGGCGCTGATCAATACAGGTAGATTGGTTGGAACGCTGATATTTCTTCAACGGGTAACGGCGCAATCCATTAGCGCCGCGAATGACGATTTCGCGCCCGGTGACCGAAACCACCTCGCCGTCTTCTTCTGCAACCAGAACCTGGCCCGAATCAATCGCCGCATGGGCTTCCATGCCGGTCGAGACAATCGGGATATCCGGACGCACCAACGGGACGGCCTGGGCCTGCATGTTTGAACCCATCAGCGCGCGGTTAGCATCATCGTGTTCGAGGAAGGGAATGAGGGATGCACTGATGCCTACCACTTGGTGCGGTGCCACGTCCATGTAATTTACACTGTCCGGGGGCACGACGCGGAAGTCGGAGTGGAAGCGGCAGGTCACGCGGTTAGAAGCAAACTCGTTGTATTCATTCAACGGCGTATTAGCCTGCGCGATCACAAATTTATCTTCCGCATCCGCCGAGAGATATTCCACCTCGTTAGACACAAACGGTACCACAAAGACTGTGCGCCGATCCAATTTCTTGATCAGCGGTAAGTGCTCGGGTTGAATGCGCTCACCCGGCTTTAGGAAAACCTCCCCGGTTTCCGGATCGGTTAATGTCTCGTTGACCGCTCGTCCAACCAGGTTCGGGTCGTCCGTTGACATGACCTTGATCACACGGCGGTACGGGGTTTCAATAAATCCATATTCATTGACCCGCGCGTAGGTCGCTAAACGTCCGATCAAACCAATGTTGGGTCCTTCGGGCGTTTCAATCGGGCAAATGCGCCCATAGTGCGAGTGGTGGACATCGCGCACATCAAAGCCCGCCCGTTCACGGCGCAAGCCGCCCGGCCCCAGGGCCGAGAGCGTACGCTTATGACGTAGTTCGGCTAAGGGATTAGTTTGATCCATGAACTGCGAGAGCTGGCTGGAGCCGAAGAACTCGCGCAGAGCTGCCACAACCGGACGAATGTTGACCAGGCTAACCGGGGAGAGTTGATCCTGGTCACGGATGGACATGCGTTCTTTGATGACGCGTTCCATGCGGCGCAAGCCGATGCGCAACTTATTCTGGATCAATTCGCCCACGGTCTTAACACGGCGGTTGCCCAGGTGGTCAATATCGTCTTTATCTTCACGCTCATTGTTGATCAAGATCATGCGGCGAACAATCGCCACAATGTCCCAGCGCGTCACCGTGCGGTGTGTGATCGGGACATGCTCCATTAGATCCAGTTTCTGATTGAGTTTGTAGCGCCCCACCCGCTCCAGGTCATAGTGACGCTGATCAAAGAGTTGCTCTTCTAAGAACTGGCGCGCATTTTCCAACGTCGCCGGGTCCCCTGGTCGCATGCGCTTGAAGAATTCAATCAGCGCGGCTTCGGCAATGGTTAACCCGCCCGAGAGATCCCACTGCGGTTCCTGGTGGAACGATGAGGCAATGAAGAGACGATCCGGATTGTTGTCGACATCGCGGAAAAGCGCGATCAGTTCCTCATCCGTGCCTTCTTTGATCGGCGAGTCGGGAAGGCCATCGTTAACTGCCGCCAATGCACGCAGGAAAATGGTGATCGGAACCGTGCGCTTGCGGTTGAACTTGAGGATAATATAGTCGTTCTTGCGGGTTTCAAACTCCATCCAGGCGCCGCGGTCAGGGATCAACTTGGCCATTGCCATGCGATGCCCGGTCGCACGATCTACTGGGGCCTCAAAATACACGCCTGGAGACCGGATCAATTGTGAAACCACCACCCGCTCTGTGCCGTTGATAATGAAAGTGCCCTTCTCGGTCATCTCGGGGAAATCCCCCAAGAAAATATCCTGCTTGATCGGTTCGGGCACATCAGGGCCTGCCAGCAAAACAGATACATACAGCGGGCGCGCATAGGTTAAATCACGCTCAACGCATTCTTCAATGCTGTGCTTGGGCTCACCAAACCAATACTTCAACCCCCACTGCTGCGCCTCAGGGGTACGGCTGGGAAAATACAATTTCATCCCCTTGTTATAGGACTCAATTGGGGTAATCTCATCAAAAAGTTCAGCCAACCCTTCGCTCTTGAGGCGCTTAAACGACTCAATTTGCACCTCAATCAGGTTGGGTAAATCAAAAACAACCGGAATGCGGGCGTAGGATTTTACTGTGGGAATCGAAAGCATCACTCACTCCTGACTTAAATACCTGACCAAACCGTTTGCCGTAAAAGCGGAATACGCAAAGGTTTATTATAAGCCGCACAGATGAATATCGTCAAGGAAACCGCACGTCCAGATTTTGGCTTTACAATCCCTTTTTCCCCACACTAGAATAGTATAACCCGCTATTGGATTGGTGACAAGACGGTCCTTTTTGCTGTGCCACTGGCACACAGGCTGCGACCAATGGTTCCCCTGAAGGCAGACTTATTGTTCTGCGCATGGCTGGTGTTAAAATTTCTTTGGAGGATTCTTGAGAATGGCAGGGTTTCGTCCTCTGACTTGGCTATTCCTAATCATGGCGCTAATTGGGTTAACGGCCTGCACCCCCCAGGTACCTTCCCCAACCCCATTGGGGACCACGTCCATCCCTTCCCCTACCCTTCTACCGCCCACATCCATATCCATTGAACCCACTCTGACACCGTGGATTTTCCCCTCCGGCCTGGTCATTGAAGAGCACCCACTGCGCAATCCCCCTTCTATCGAACCCCTATCCTTCGAACCCTTGACGGGCACCTTTGATCAAATTATGGCCCGCCATGCTGACTTGCGTGCCAATGTCATTCAGCACAACACCCTCTTTGATCCGCAAGAGAATGCCTTTGGACTCTGGACGCCTTGGCAAGGACAGCGGCTGGAAGTCGTGACCAAAACCAACTCTGTTAACCAGGTCATGGCAGAAGTGCGCCTGGGCAACCAGGTTATTTACACCCTGCCCCTCGGTCAACCAGGGGCACTCTCTCAGGTACAGGGGGTATGGGCACAGGGGGACAGCTGGATTGCCGAAGTGGTATACCTCACCTGCCATTCCGTTCGCACGGGTGAACGTCAAAGCGTCGAGTGTCAACCTCGAGGCCTGATCATTCAAAACGGTGAGGTGCTGAATGAGCGTTATGGCTATGAAGAAGCCTTTGGCTTTCAATGGTTGAACGGAAAACCGTTCTACTTCTTCCAAAAATCGGGGTGGATCGGAATTTGCTATCATGACCAAGAGATACCACTGAGATATGATGAAATCCCTCACTATAGGTGTTGTAGCGCAGCCGAATTAAATCCGGTTCATGCCGCCCAAATGGTGGCCTTCTTCGCCCGCCGCGGCGAACAGTGGTATTATGTCGAAGCCGGGCTTTTTACCCCGGGCCAACAATAAACCATGAGTGATGTTTACAGCCTTTACCTTCATATCCCCTTCTGCCGCCACCGGTGCGCTTACTGCGACTTCAATACCTACAGCGGTCAAGAGAGTCTCATCCCCGCCTACGTCAAATCTCTCTGCGCTGAAATCCGCTATGTCGGACAAACCGCCCCTTACCGCCTACCCGTGCATACCATTTACTTCGGCGGCGGAACACCTTCCCTTTTACCTGCGGATGCCATTGCATTGATCCTGAAAGCCTGCCACGAGGCATTTGATGTGATTCCCGAAGTTGAGATCAGCCTGGAAGCCAATCCCGGCAGTGTCACCTTTGAATGGCTGAAAGCCGTGCGGCGCTTGGGCCTCAACCGCCTCAGCCTGGGCATGCAATCCGCTCATCCCGATGACCTGCGCCTGTTGGAACGGCAACATGATTTTTTTGATGTAAGCCAGGCCGTGCGCTGGGCACGCCGTGCAGGCTTTGACAATCTCAATCTCGATCTGATTTATGGGATTCCGCATCAATCGCTTTCTCGATGGCAAGAGACCCTGGAGCGTGCGTTGGGATTACATCCCGAACATCTCTCGCTTTATGCCCTAACCATTGAGCACACCACCCCGTTCTATCATTGGGTCACACGCGGCCTCATCTCGTCGCCTGATGACGATCTCGCTGCCGAAATGTATGAGTGGGCGGACGAGCGGTTAAGTCAGGCTGGTTTTGTACAGTATGAGATCTCCAACTGGGCCCAGCCACGGGGTGGTAATCTGCTGATGTGCCGACACAACCTGCAATACTGGCTCAATGCGCCTTATTTAGGACTCGGCGCCGGTGCCCACGGCTTTGCCAACCACACCCGCGTTGCCAATGTTCGGGGAATCAAGGCGTATATCGATCGCCTGGCTCAACCCCCAGAACGTCCTTTCCCACTTACGCCAGCCACCGAACAGGCTCAAACCATTGATCTGTTAACCGAAATGCAGGAAACCATGCTGATGGGACTGCGCCTGACCCGCGAAGGGGTCTCCCAGCAGCGCTTTTACGAACGCTTTCATCAAGCCATGGAAGAGGTCTTTGGTGCTACGATATCCTACCTGGTCAACTTAGGACTGCTAGAATGGCGCGAGGAACGTTTGTGTCTGACTCGCCGAGGCCGGCTTTTGGGCAACCGGGTATTCATCGAATTCGTGGGCGAGACTCGGCCCCACTAATACCACATTGAAACCTTAAAATTTTCTAAATAAGCCCCAATTTCCTTGACAGATTGTACCGGTGCAGATAGACTGAAGCCTGATATTGAAAAGAAAGGACGCACTCGAGAAGATGGTAGAGATGACTTACGTTGCTGGAGGCACGTTTACCCTGCGCGATAGCAGCGGTGGGGTTGCTTTACCTTCTCGGAGTGCGCCTGTTTGCGGATAGAAAGCGGTTAGCGCGACAGCAACGGCCACGGGTGCACTCCGACCCCGTGGCCGAATTCTTTTAAACCGATGCAATATCCCAATAGGCCACGGGAGTCTCCCGGTGGCCTATTTGTCTTGTGGAGGCAAGCATCATGTTTGAGATCCTGAGTCAACTTAATACCTTCCGCATAGACTACTTTACCGACCCGCGTATCCCACAACCCGAAGGCGTAGGGCTCTATGTAAACGGTGCCCTATCCTCTAACCAGCCTTACAGTCGTGAAGCCAAACAGGCGTTAGTTGTAGGATTGTGCCTCATCCTGCGCTGTGGATTGGCCGGACGACTGGCCGTGGTATATGTGGACATCACCTCAACTTCCAACCTGCTCCCGCCCGCCTATGCCCAAATGAAGCAGGATTTAAGGCGCGGTTTTATCCAGTGCGTCCTGGTGGCCAACCCCCCAGCCCTTCAACGCAACCCCGCCTTGCACGAGGATTGGAAAGCCTTCCGAAAGCAACATTCCGAGGTAAGATGGTTCATCCCTGACCCACGCTGGAAACAAATACGTCCGATTCGCTCTACTTTGCTCATCATGTCAGCCTGATTTTATAGGAGGTTCATCCATGTCGCACGCCGTCGTGGTAAATGATGTATACAAACAATTTGGAAAGAACGAAGGCCCATTTTGGAAAGCGCTTTTCACCCCTCGTTCTTCCAATGGCAACGGTAACGGAAAACACAACGCCTCAACACCCCACAGCCCATTCCAGATCATCGTGGCCGTGGATCACGTATCCTTTACCGTGGAAGAAGGGGAAATCTTCGGCATCCTTGGACCGAATGGTGGTGGTAAGTCCACCCTGATTCGCCTGATCGCGACCCTCTTGCTCCCGGATAAGGGGAAGATCAGTGTCTTTGGTTACGATGTTGTGCGCCAGCCCTTGCAGGTGCAGCGCCTGATCAATCGCGTGAGTGTCGAGGCTTCGTTCTTCAAAAAACTCTCCCCGATGGAGAACCTGATGTACGGCGCGCGCCTGTACGGCCTTTCGGCACGTGAGACGCGCAAGCAGGTCGTTGAGATCCTATTACGCCTGGGGTTAAAGGAGCGCGATATCTACCACCCCATGGAAGAAATGTCACGCGGGATGCAACAGAAAGTGGCCATCGCCCGTGCGTTGCTATCACGACCGCGCTTGCTTCTGCTGGATGAGCCTACCACGGGTCTTGATCCCCGTTCGAAGCGTGAGGTGCAAGCCGTGGTGCGCGAACTGCGTGAGGTGCACGGCACCACTATCCTGCTCACAACGCACGACATGACCGAAGCCGAAACGTTGTGTGACCGCATTGCAATTATGGATAGTGGTCGCGTCGTTGCCCTAGATACCCCTGAGGGGCTCAAGAATCGTGTGCGCGGTTCATCGGAAGCCTCGCCCACATTGGAAGAGGTTTTTCTTGAATTGACCGGCAAACAACTGCACAACCCCGAAGAGGATGAGGAGGTATGACGCTATGACGACATTAAGTTACCAAATGCACGCATCCTTTGCGTTTGTAGAGCGTAATTTTAACCTGATCAAACGCTATTGGTCCTGGGAATTGGTCTGGCTGGTTTACTCCATTACCGATAGCATGGCGGTTTCGTTTATCGGACTAGGTATGGAACGGATTGGTGGAGCCGCCGCGGTCAATACCCAATACCTGGTGCTCTATCTGTTGGTTGGAACATTGGTGTGGCGTTTTCTCTCCACAATCTTTTACTGGATCACGGATTTGATCAGCATTGAGCGCTGGGAGGGTACCATCGAATACACGCTGATGGCCCCAATTCGACGCCTGACCCACATGGCCGGCCAAACGGCGTTCTCGCTGGTCTACAGCCTGATCTTCACCGGTGTCATCCTGATCGTCATATCACTGGTCTTTGATATTGACCTGAGTCACGCCAACCTATTTAGCGCCACGGTGATGCTTCTGGCCGGAAGTGTGTCCTTTGTCGGCATCGGGGTGATGGCCTCAGTACTGCCCTTACTCTTTCCGGAACGCGGTTCGCAGATGACCCATGTGTTTATCGCCCTAATGCTGCTCATCTCCGGAGTGTATTACCCAGTGGATGTATTGCCCGGCATATTGCGCACTTTGGCCGTTTACAGCCCAGCCACGTATGTCCTGCGCGGGGCGCGCATGGCTATCCTAGAAGGTGCATCCGTGCCCATGTTGTGGCCGCAAATCTGGCCTGCGCTCTTAATGGGGTTGTTCCTTATCCCATTGGGGTTGTGGATTTTCCAACAGGCGGAGCACTACGCCAAGCGCACCGGAAAACTGCACCGTAATGGTTAGGCCAATACCGCTACTACAATCGCATTAGGTGGCAGCCAAGCTCTCACGGCTGCCACCTGGTGTTTTACTCGTGTTATACTTTGGGCGCATATCCTAACGAGGGTAATTCAAATATGATTAAAGCCGTGATCTTCGATATGGGAGGGGTGCTTCTACGTACCGAAGACCCCACACCTCGCACCAAATTGGCGGCGCAGTATGGATTAAGTGTATCAGCGCTGGAAAGTTTGGTGTTCAACAGTGAAAGTTCCATCCGGGCCGAGCGCGGCGAGATCTCCGAACAAGAACACTGGGCTTGGGTCTGCGCCCAATTGGGATTACCACCTTCCGCAATCCAGGACTTACAAACCCAATTTTGGGCCGGTGACCGGCTGGATACTGACCTAGTTGCCTTTATTAAGAGCCTGCGCCCCCATATCAAAACAGGTCTATTGAGCAACGCCTGGACCGGCACCCGTCAAGTTGTGGAAGCACGCTATGGCTTCCTGGATACGTTCGATGTGGTTATCTTCTCTGCCGAAGTGGGAATGCGCAAACCTGACGCACAGATTTTTCACCATACCCTCAAGCAACTCCAGGTAGCTCCCCACGAGGCTGTTTTTGTGGATGATTTAATCCCCAACGTCGAGGGAGCACGGCGGGTGGGTTTGCACGCCATTCACTTCACCCATCCAACCTCCGTACGTGAGGCCATCCAAGCCCTCTTGGACCGCCATTTTCAACCCCGCTCATAATCCTGATTGATGCAAGGCCAGATCCACCATCCACCTGTGCCCTGGTCGCCTCCCCCAGAACTTGCTGCACGCCTTCCGCTTACGATTGCCGTCGTCGCCGATACGCATGTGCCAGACCGCTCTGAGCAGTTACATCCCCACCTGCTCCCGGCGTTGCACAGTTATCATCCCGACCTAATCCTGCACGCCGGTGATATCTGTATCCCTGAGGTTCTGAAAACCCTTACCACAGTAGCGTCGGTGGTTGCCGTGCGGGGCAACCGGGATTGGGCTTTTCAGAATACCTTGCCCTGGCAACGCGAGTTTACCCTGGGAGGTGTTACCGTCGCACTTATGCATGGTCATGGCTCATGGCGCACTTACGTCTTAGATAAATGGCAGTACCTTCTCAACGGCTACCAACTAGAACGTTACCGTCAGCGCCTACTTAATCAGGCATCCACCGCCCAGGTCATCATCTTTGGACACACCCATCGCCCGGTGGCTGAGTGGTACCAAGGGCGCTTATTTCTCAATCCTGGTTCCGCCTTAACCGGGGCCAAACCAGATTGCTTACCCTCCTTTGGTATACTCCATATTCGATCCCCCGAACAAATACACGCTACCATCCATCATTTACCACCCTTCCCGCGGCGGGCGTGACTGGTAAACCTTAAGGGTGGCAATTAGCGCAAAGCCGTTGTAAGCACTTCGCGCACAATTTGTTCCCCTTCTTCTGCCGTTCCTTCTTCCAGCGCCAGAACCACCACAAGCGGAGAGCCCTGCCAACTGGGCACCGTACCGGCCAACACCCAGATTACTGCCTTATCGCCGCTCTGGCCGCGACCAAAAGCCATCCAAATCGGCAAATTACTATCTGCCCAGGCCTCCAGTTGTTGGACATTACGCCCAGCCAGTTCAACCTTCGTCCCGGTTCCAACCGGTAGCACAATCCACTCTTGTCGGGGTGATTTAACCGCCCCAACCAGGTGAATATCCGGGCGCAACCCCTGCTGAAGAACCGCAACCGCCTGCGCCATTTGCAAAGGAGAGAGATACCAACCCGCCTCGCCAGTGATAAGGCTCTCCAAACTGGCATCAGCGGGCGGTAAACTTGCTTGAGCCATAGGCAGAGGAAGTTGAATAGGAGTTCCCCAACCCAATTTCGACCCAAGTGCCGACAATTGCTCCCCACTCAGTCCCTGTGCAAGCGCCAAAGTTACCCATGGGCACCCAGCCTGTGCTGCACTTGCCCAATTGAGCGGAAGTGAGGGCGTTCGCGCACAGGGGAACCGCCCTTGCGCCGTTTGCAGGGCCAGACTTTGAGGCGAGGTATCGGTCTGTTCTGGTGAAAGCCGTTGAATCCCCCATAAGAAAGGCGTCAGCGCTGTGCCCAGCGGATACTGCCCCTGGGTAACCCGATTCAACAACGGGGCGCGAGGATCCGCCTTCCACCGCTCCCAGTCCTCATCCAAACGATTAGGATCATAGGAGGGTTGTGACACCATAGCCAGGATTTCACCGCTCTGGGCATTCAATACCACCAGAGCGCCTTGTTTCCCCGTCATGGCAGTATCCGCGGCGCGCTGAAGTTCCAAGCTCAGGGTCAATCTTACGTCTAAACCTTGCGGAGGCTGCGCATAGAGCAGGCGCGCCAGCAAGATATTCCAAGCCGGCTGTCCCACCCACCCTCGCAGGTAGCCATCCAGGCCGGCTTCTAAACCAGTCTTACCCAATTGAGGGTGGATAAATCCCAACGTTGACGCCAGGGGAGGATAAAGCACAACCCGCCGATAGCTACCCGCTTGTCCTTCACTTTGAACCAGCACATTTTCCTGGCGATCTAAAATCCGCCCCCGCGGCATGAATCGTTCAGCCACCACCCACCGTAAGTTATCCGCTCGGTTGCGCAACGCCTCACCCCGAATCAACCCCCACCATCCTCCTAGTATCGCGAGCAGAGCTAAAAGGCCCAAAAATCCCCCCCCTATCACCCGAAAAGGTTGCACAGCGGTCAAAGGCGTGGCCATGGTTTCTTCGGTAGCACTGATTTGAAGTAAAAACAACAGTGCAACAAAGGAAACGATCAGGGATGAGCCCCCATAAGAGACAAAAGGTAGTGTGACCCCGGTCAAAGGGAGCAGGCGCAGGTTCCCCCCAATGATCAGCCCCGATTGCCCCCCGAGGTAAACCCCTAATCCAGCCGCCAGCAAACGCCGATAGAGATTGGGCGCCCGGACAGCCACAATGAGGCTTCGAGTTACCAGCAAACCAATCAACCCTAATAATCCCACCAACCCCAACAGTCCGGTCTCTTCGGTTATGGCTACCGCGATGAAATCCGAATGAGCCACCGGCACAAAACCCGGACTACCCAGCCCCGGGCCGGTGCCCAATAGCCCACCCTCGGCCACCGCAATCAGAGATTGGATGATCTGGTATCCCACACCTTCCGCTTGTGACCAAGGATCCCACCAGGCTAAAAGGCGGCGATGAATCAAACTAAACACAGCCCCACCGACCCAGGCGGCAAGGATCAACCCAGTCAGGGTAAAGAGCAGAATCCTGCGTTTCCCCGTTGCTAAATAAAGCACCAATGTATAGAGAATGAGAAGCAATGAAGCAGTTCCTAAATCGCGTTGGATCACCAGAAGTGCTACGGCAATCCCTACTACGACCAAGGTTGGTGCTATCAAGGAGGTTAAGTCAAACGAGAAGGGAAGTCGTTCGGCCAGGTAAGCCGCTAGATAAATGAGCAAGAGAATCTTCAATGGTTCTGCTGGCTGAAAGTAAAACCCACAACAACCCAACCACAGGCCCGGCCCTTCGCCCGCCGGGTAGGTGCCGAACACCAGGGTTAACGCCACCAGAAGCAGCCCTAATGCCAGCCAGACGTATTTATATCGCCGCAGCCAGAGCAACAGATTGGGCCAACGCACCCCCATGCCTAAAAGCAGCCAGCCGAAACCCAGCCAGAGCGTCTGCCGCAATCCCAGGCTTGCATCCAGACGCCAAATCGTGAGCAATCCCCAACCGCTCAAAAATGCCCCTAACGGTAGTAAATAAGGATCATGGTCACCCAAGTGGGTCTGAAGGGCTCGCCGTACCCACCAGACACCTACAGCCCAAACCGCAATCCCCATCCAATGGCGCCAGTTAAGCGCCGTCTGCAGGGTATGCACCCGCACCGCCGGTGCCAAGGTAAGAATTAAAGCGTAGAGGAAAAGGAAAGCCGCCGCCAGATTAAGGAGACGGCTTTCCTTGAGTGCGTTATCAAGAAAGGACGAAGACTTGAAGAGAGTGTTCACGCCGGGAGGTATTTATCTACCAGCAAACTTAATTTACGCCGCGTTTCGGTTGGAATCTTCTCTGGGGCAGTAATCAGGGCTTTGGAAAGGGCTTGCGGGCATTCGCAGGTGCGTACTCCGTCTAATAATCCCACCAGGTTCCGAATCACTTCTTGAGCGGCTTGAACATTTTCGCTGAGCGTACGGATCACCATCTCCACGCTCACCGGCTCTTCGCTGGTATGCCAGACATCATAATCAGTGACATGCGCCAGAACCGCATAACATAACTCGGCTTCACGGGCCAGGAATGCCTCAGGGCAGGTGGTCATGCCGATAATGGACATACCCCACGCCCGATACAAGTTAGATTCGGCACGCGTGGAGAAACGAGGGCCTTCAATGGTGATAAATGTTCCGCCCCGATGGACCGTAGCACCACTCCCAGACGCTGCCCGGTAAAGCAGACCCGAGAGATTGGGACAGAAGGGATCAGCCACACCAATGTGGGCCACCAGGCCCTCGCCGAAGAATGAACGTTGCCGGGCCCGGGTGAAGTCAAATAACTGATCCGGCACCACAAAATGCCCCGGACGATAATCATCCCGCAGTGAGCCGCACGCGCTCACACCAATGACATACTCCACCCCCAGTTGTTTCAAGGCGTAGATGTTCGCGCGATAATTCACCTCGCTGGGAAGGATAAAGTGCCCCAGCCCATGCCGCGCCAGAAATGCAATGCGCTTGCCTTCTAAGGTGCCCAGCACGATGGGAGAACTGGGCGAACCAAACGGCGTTTCGACCTCGATAGTCTCCACATTCTCTAAAGCACTGAATCGATACAACCCCGAACCACCTATGACACCGAGAATAGGTTTTTGGTTCATATCTCCTCCTGTGATTGAATTTGAATGCGCAGCAGGGCCTGACCGCAGCGCAGAGTATCCCCAGAAACGACCACTGTGGGCATCTGCACCCGTTCGTCATTCAGAAACGTACCATTCGTCGAATGTAGATCCTCAACCCACCATTGGTGATCCCGATAACGTAAACGCACATGACGGGTTGAGACCGTCTCATCCTTTAGAACCACCTGACAAGAGGGATGTCTTCCCACCAAAATCTCCCGCTCCACGAACCGATAAACTTGATTTTCTCCTTCTTTTTCAGAGACGACTTCCAGGGCAATCGCGGGTGTTGCCTCCCGGGCACCATATTGCAAATGAAAATTCAGTTCACGCCAGAGGGTCAGCAGTGCCCAGCCCAAGAATGCATAGAGCACCACCGCCAGCAAAATGCGCAAAATGAGCACGAAAATACCGGTGATCATTCATTATTCCATAGGTTGGGTTCCAGCCGTGCCATCGGGCTGACTCTCTTCTCCATAGATCAAAGGGACACCAGCTAGCGAGATCACATCCCCTGCCTGCAGTTCTCGCTGGAGAATACGCTCTCCATTAACGTAGGTTCCACCAGTCGAATTGAGGTCGAAAAGCACAAAACAATCACCAACGCGACGAATTTGCGCATGATGACGAGAAACGCGCAAATCGGTAATGACCAGCGTGTTATCGCTGTGACGACCAATGCTGATCACGCTTTGTTCTAGGGGGAATACCTCCTGGCCTCGTACGATCAGAAAGGCCCGTCGCCTATGTGGCACACGAGCCTCCGGCTCCGTGTTTAGCGTGATTACTGCCGTTTCGCCCAACCTCTCATCCTCCCATTCCCAATGAACACGCATTTCATCCCCTTCGAGATTGAGATTCTCCCTTAGCACAATCTGAGGGGTTCCCAGGAAGTTAAACCCTGCCTCCCTAGCCAATTCTTCCAGCGCCCGAACCAAAGGCGCTTGCCAATCACCCTTGCGATGCCATGTTGTGTAAATCGCGGGAGGCACCTCAATGACACAGAGATTCGGTAACGGGCGCCCGGTAGGTTGATTGAGCAAGGCGGTTTGCAGAGCCTCAAAGAGATGACGTGACCAGTCATCGGTATGATCGCGCCAGGGTACACGCCCCAGGTAATCCTCAACCAGGGCACGCAGGCGCCGTTCAAGGTGTTCGAGACGAAAACCCATACGTTATAATATTATAAGACACAACCTGAATCAAAAAAAATGACGCCCGGTCAAGCCAACCTTCCATGAACACGATGCCCATCTCAGGCTTTGAAGAAATTCGCCATACCGCCGATTGGGCATTACGGGTATGGGCGCCGGATTTAGCTACCCTCTTTATCCAAGCAGCCCGTGGGATGTATCACCTGGAAGGTGTGGAAACAGCACCAGAACCTCAAGTAGATCGTCAGATTACCCTCCGCGGCGAAGATTCTGAAAGCCTACTGGTAGCCTTCTTGAATGAACTGCTCTATCTGCAAGAAACCGAGCGGCTGGCGTTTGAGATCCTCCACTGCAACATTCACGACCATGTTTTGGACGTCTTGGTTTTAGGTAAACCCATTCGCTACCTTAACAAGGCCATTAAAGCCGTCACCTTTCACAATTTAGCCATTCGTTCCACACCTCAAGGGCTTGAAACGATCCTTACGTTCGACGTTTGACCATCACCGTTGTAGACCTTATTACAAAGGCTACCGCCGAGGCTGATAGAAAGTCACCACTCGCCGCTTCTTTATATCGTGCAATTTGGGATGGACGGATGAGTATGGAGGTATTGCCATGATCCGTTTACAAGATATTCGCAAAGTTAACGACTATGAGTGGGAAATCCCTGCGACCTACCGCTCGGATATGCGTGCCTCGGTGCGCCTTTTTGTTACCCGCCGCCTGCTCGAGGCCTCACTTGAAGATCTCTCCCTCGAACAGGCCATTAATGCCGCCACCTTGCCCGGCGTGGTAGATCCGGTGGTCGTGATGCCGGATATGCACCAAGGGTATGGCTTTCCCATTGGTGGGGTTGCGGCTACCCGAGTCTCAGATGGCGTCGTTTCACCCGGTGCCATTGGTTACGATATCAATTGTGGGGTGCGCTTACTAGCCTCACAAATTCCTTACGAACAAGCATTGCCTTACCTCGACGACCTGGCCTCAGCCCTGAATCACTACTGCCCGAGTGGGGTGGGAACCGAAGGCGAATACCGTCTCAGCCATGAGGAATTGGATCAAGTCTGCCGACTAGGTGCGCGCTGGGCCCTCAAGCGCGGTTTGGCTAGTGAAGAGGATCTACGCCGCACCGAAGAAGGCGGTTGTCTCGAAGGGGCGGACCCTAACAAGGTGAGCCATAAAGCGAAGGAACGCGGCCGCACACAATTGGGCACTCTGGGGGCAGGCAACCACTTCCTTGAAGTAGATATCATCGAACAAATCTTTGACCCCGAGGCGGCTCAGGCGATGGGGCTACAGGAAGGCAACCTTGCGCTTTTGATCCATTGTGGATCGCGTGGATTCGGTCATCAAATTTGCACGGACTATGTTCAGGATCTGCAGAGTGCCGTTAAGAAATACGGTATTCACCTGCCCGACCGCGAACTGGTTTGCGCCCCCATTGACTCACCTGAAGGGCGTGATTATCTGGCTGCCATGCGTGCCGCCGCAAATTATGCCTTTTGCAACCGACAATTACTGGCCCACGCCGCCCGTCGCGCCTTTGAAGAAGTCTTTGCCGGTAAAGTGCACAACTGGCATCTGCACCAGGTTTACGATATCGCCCATAATATGGGAAAGATTGAGACGCACATCGTCAATGGGAAACCGCTTAAGGTTTGCGTTCATCGTAAGGGAGCCACACGCGCCTTTGGACCTGGATTTCCTGAATTGCCTGAAGAATACCGCCGCTTAGGGCAACCCGTATTGGTGCCGGGAAGCATGGGTACGGCTTCATGGGTGCTCATTGGCACGGAAACCAGCATGCAACGCTCGTGGGGCTCCACTTGCCACGGCGCTGGGCGTGTCCTTAGCCGCCACAAAGCCAAGAAAGAGATTCGGGGTGAGCGACTGCGCGACGAACTTGAGAAGCGCGGCATCCACGTACGCGCCGGCTCCATGTCGGGATTAGCCGAAGAAGCGCCGCAGGCTTATAAAGATGTGGATGAGGTGGTCGAAACCGTCGCCGGCGCGGGGATTGCGCGCAAGGTCGCCCGTTTGCGCCCGGTGGCCGTGATCAAGGGCTAGAGGTCGTCTTCCTCAAACTCTTCAATTTCACCCTCAGCCAGTGGTCGGCTGATCTGGGCCGTGTGAGCGCGAGTCAAGTCTAAAAAAGCCCGCACCGGCAACCTCAAGTTGAGGCCGCGTTGTCCACCAGAGACATGAAACGTTTCTTCATCTAACGCGCTCTCGTCTACAACCACCTGAAACCCTCGTTGCAGTAATGCCAGCGCCGAGATTCCCCCGGCTTGCAAGCCGGTCAATTGTTCAGCTTCACGCTGGGTGGGCACTCGAAGTTTTTTCTCCCCCAGGAAGGCCGCCAATGCTTTGAGGTCCACAGTACGCGTGCCCGGGATAACGGCTAGGATCGGTTTACCCCCACGTTCGCGCACCACCACAATGGTCTTAAATACTCGCTGAGGCGGCACCCCCAAACGGCGCGCAGTTTCCAATGCTCCCAGTTTTTGAGGGGGTAACTCAAACACCTCAAAAGGAATGTGACGCGCCTTGAGCAAGCGAATCACGTTATTGGTCGTCACCATAATTCATCTACTCCCGCCCGGACTTTAAGTAAATCGGGTTGCTGAAAATCCACCCTCGCCGCCGCCCCAGATATGAGAGGTAACACTCCACCCGATACACGCCAGGGGTCTGCGTAATCCAGGTACAGACTTCCTGCCGCTTCCAAATCTTAATCACCTGCCCGTCTTTAATCAGTCGGCATTCTGCTGCCTGCGGTAGGCGAATCTTTAAGGTCACCCCACCGTTGACATCCATGGAATCCCCCATGATTACCGTGCGAGAACGTCCCTGAGCAGTAAAACGGAAGCCCCGCGTTGATGCAGGTAAATCATAACCGATAAAGCAGTGCCCTTGGCGTAACGCGGTCAAAACGCTCTGCTTATCAGTGTTAAAATCCCCGCTTAACGTTTCAGTCAACAGGACATGGGTGTTGATGGCTCGAAAGTGAAACTGGTACGGAAATACGACCCGCCGCAAGAAGCCAGCGCGTAAATGCAGTGCATGCGCATCCGATCCTCCAACAGCGACCACCGGCTGTCCTTTCTGAAGCAGTGCATCCCAACGTTGCAATGTCGCCGGGATAGGTCCATAAGCCACAAATTGGGGGAAAAAGGCATAAAAGAATGCCTGAAGGCGAAAGCGAATTACGTTCTTTAGTTCACTAAACCCATTCCAAAGTTCCAGGCCGGTAAATCCATAGACATCCCAGTCTTCCCATGAAATATCTTCCTCACCAAACATTGGTAAGGCGGGGTCGTTAGGATGGGCAATAAAGGTCAACCCACCAGTCTGACGTGCTGCGTCTATCACGCGTTGCGGCGAGCCAGCTAGCGGGGATAACTCACGATTAGCGCCGATCACCAAAAGGTGATTTTTCTGGGGGTTGCGCATTCGATCATGGACCTCCTCACCTACCAGTAATAAAATGCGACGGTCATGCGCGTTACGATACCCCTCGACTCCCTGCACCCACACATTATGATCAGTAACGATCACCCCATCCAGGCCTGCGCGAGCCGCGGCTTCAACAATATCGCGATGCAGACCGCTCCCATCCGAATAGCGCGTATGTATGTGCAGGTTTAAAATGATCTCTTCCATGGCGGTTGACGATTCCTGAAATTAGACGGTATAATCCTGGCGTTGCTTCCTAAAGGAGGAAAACGTGACCACTTACCTGGATATCGCATTGATTATAATCTCGCTTGCATTAACGGCCAGCGTCATTCTACAAAACAAAGGCGTTGGCTTGGGTGGGTTGACTGGTGCCGATAGCACTCAGGTCTTCAGCGCACGTCGCGGCCTCGAGAAAACCCTTTTCAACATCACCATTGGCTTGAGCGTCATCTTTTTTGTCTTGACCATTTTGACCATTGCCTTACGGTAAATGACTGCGTTACCGTGCCGTGCGTGACTAGGAATCAAACCGATAGCCAAGGGCATTTGCCCTGATCGAAGGGAGGGTGCCCTTATTTTGTTTTCACAAGGCCTATGAAAAATTTTCGCTGGCAACTTCTTATTATTTTCTTAACCGGCTTGGTGGTTAGCATTCTGCTATTGAGCGAACGCCCCAATCCGGTTCTCTCACCCCAAACTCCCGAACCTCGCCGCGGTGGAGTTTATACCGAAGCCCTCATCGGCCAGTTTAATCGTCTGAACCCCCTACTGGACTTCTATAATCCAGCCGATCGTGATGTGGATCGTCTGCTCTACAGCGCCTTACTGCGTTTCGATGAACGTGGGTTACCTCAAGCCGACCTGGCCGAATCATGGGGCATTTCGCAAGACGGCACCGTCTATAATTTCACCTTACGTCCAGGCATAAAATGGCATGACGGACACCCCCTGACTAGCGCTGACGTGGTCTTTACCATCGAGAAATTGCGTGAGGGCAGTTCGGTTGTCCCGGCGGATTTGCAAGAATTCTGGAAATCCATTGACGTCAAAGCGCTCAGCGATACTGCCCTCCAATTCCGCCTTCCGGAGCCTTTTGCACCTTTCCTAGACTACCTGACCTTTGGGATCGTCCCTAAACACCTTCTCGAAGGAAGGACCTTTGACGAAATTGTTAATGCTGACTTCAATATGCAACCTGTTGGGAGTGGCCCCTATCGGTTTGATCGTCTCATCGTAGAGAACGGCACCATCACCGGTGTGGTACTTAGCGCTAATGCGGATTACTATATTCATCCCCCTTATATCGAGCAAATCGTTTTCCGTTACTATCCTGACTCCGCGACCGCGCTACAGGCCTTCCGCGACGGGCAGGTTCAGGGCATCAGCCAAATTACACCTGATGTATTGGCAGAAGCCTTGGCCGAGCCCAATCTTGCCCTTTATACCGCACGTCGCCCCGAATTGAGCTTGATCTTGTTCAACCTAAAGAATGCCGATGTACCTTTCTTTCGGGATGTGGCAGTGCGGCGTGCGCTTTACGCCGCAATCAATCGACAGTACCTTGTGGATCGGATCTTACAAGGGCAAGCTATCTTGGCAGATGGGCCGATTTTTCCCGGCACTTGGGCTTATTATGAGGGCATACCGCGGGTGAACTACAACCCAGATGAGGCTCAAAACCTCCTACGTGAGGCTGGCTACACTCTACCGGCGGAGGGTGAACCCGTTCGTGTGAACAAAGATGGAGTTGCAATTCGTTTCACCCTGTTGTATCCAGATACACCTCAGCATCGTGCCCTGGCCGAAGCCATTCAAACTGATTGGTCACAACTCAACATTGATGTCCAACTCGAAGCCGTACCTTACGATGTTTTAGTGCAACAGCGCCTTGCCGAACGAACGTATCAAGCCGCCTTAGCAGATCTGAATCTCTCCCGGTCGCCGGACCCCGATCCCTATCCCTTCTGGGATCAGGTTCAAGCCACCGGAGGACAGAACTATACTCAATGGGATCACAAACTAGCCAGTGAATACCTGGAAAAAGCGCGTATCACCCCGGATATTGGCGAACGCACCCGCCTCTACCGCAATTTCCAGGTCATCTTCGCCGAGGAATTGCCAGCTTTACCCTTGTTCTATCCGGTTTATAATTACGGCATCAGCCAGCAGGTTCAGGGCGTGCGCGTTGGTCCGCTCTTTGATACCGCGGATCGCTTTGCCACGATTTTAGAATGGCATCTCCTGGCAGCACGTCCACAACGTACAGAAATCACATCGTCTCCTACCGCACCCTAACTTCTCTAGATATTCTCCCTATCGTCACGGGCAACCCGTCGGCCTCAAATGCCTGACGGGTTGCTGTAAATTCAGGGCTTTTTGCCTGAGGTGATCATGAACCTTCTCGATAAAGACTGGGCTTTCTTCCAAGCTGCCGTGCCCGAATTGGAAGATTACCTCCTCTCACCAGTATTATTCTGGCCGCTCAACCTCCGCATCGGCTACCCCATTCCTGAGGATCTCAATCGCTTAACCCTGGGAAACCTGCTCCTTGCCCAGGCCCGCCTCAATGCCTACCCCTGGCCCGAACCACAACACCGCCAATTAGCCCAACTGACCCAGCAGGTACAACAAATCCGAGAGCATTGGCGTGCCAACTGGCAAAAGAAAGCCGCACAAGAAATTCCAACTCGACTAAACTTATGGCAACAAGCTCTTGCAGAGACACTGGACCCATCGGCGACGCCCTCATCCACTATGTGGGCGTATCAAGTGCGACATCGTGCCATTTTGCATTTTCTTTTCCAAGAGATTCCTGCTATTGAGCCCTCGCACCGCGAGGCACTCGCAGCCCTGGATCAACGCCTGCGCAGCACCAAACCACTGAACGGCTTTTTGTGGGAACCCGAGCTCCAGGCTGCTTTCCCCCCTGAGACCTTTTGGTTCCTTTACATTATGCCCTAAAAGCGAGGGAGCAGCGTGATGACATTTTACACCCGCAATGGCGATGATGGTTTCACCGGGTTGTTAGGCGAGGGTCGTGTTCCCAAAGAGGAAGGCCGTATCGAGGCTCTGGGCACTCTGGATGAGGCAACCGCTGCTCTGGGATTAGCGCGCAGCCTCATCCAAGATCAAACCCTTAAGCAAGTTATCTTACACATCCAGCGAGATCTCTATTTGCTGATGGCCGAGGTCGCAGCTACCCCTGAAAACGCGGTGCGTTTCCGCCGGATTAACTCGGCTTCCGTAGCCTGGTTGGAGCAACAAACCGATACCTTCGCCCAAAACGTCACTATCCCCAATGAATTTATCCTACCCGGCGAAACACCCGCCGGCGCGGCCCTTTCTCTTGCGCGCACGATCATCCGTCGTGCTGAGCGGCGAGTAGCGGCTCTCTTCCATCAAAAATTGCTTGAAAACAATGACGTGCTTCGTTACCTCAATCGCCTCTCTTCGCTCTGTTTTGTGCTGGAACTTTACGTCTATCAATCCGGTGGGGTAGATCGCCCTACGTTGGCAAAAGATCTCTAACATCATTAGAGGGCACTATGGTAGGCACTGGAACACTACTTAACGTCACAACTGTATTGATCGGTGGCTTTCTCGGCCTTTGGCTGGGTGGGCGCTTGCCCGAGCGCCTGCGTCAAACCGTGGTGACCGGCTTAGGGTTATTCACCTTGGCCTACGCCCTGAAAATGTTTCTCACCACCCAAAACTCCCTGGTTGTGTTAGGGAGCATCTTGATCGGCGCCCTCTTAGGTGAATGGTGGCGTGTTGAAGAGGGTTTGGGGCGACTGGGCCAGTGGTTAGAAAAGCGATTTATACGCCAGGAAAGCGCTGCGAGTAGTCAGCGTTTCGTCCGTGGTTTTCTCACCGCCTCGTTGGTCTTCTGTGTTGGCCCGATGACCATCCTGGGCGCAATTCAGGATGGCTTGACCGGTGATTACCAGACCCTGGCCATCAAATCGGTGCTTGATGGATTTGCATCGCTGGCCTTTGCTTCTAGCCTTGGGGTCGGTGTGTTATTTTCTGCGCTGGTGATTTTGGTCTATCAAGGTAGTTTAACCTTGTTGGCAGCGCAAATTCAGCAGATCATCAGCGCACCGATGATGACTGAAATGAACGCTACGGGTGGGGTAATTGTCATGGCCATTGCGATTGGGGCATTGCTGGAAATCCGCCCCATTCGCGCTGGCAACCTGCTCCCAGCCCTTTTTATTGCGCCACCCCTAGTCTGGATCATGAGCCGCCTCGGCTTGTATTGAGGCGGCCCATGGAATGGCCTCACGGCTGAGCGCTGGAAGCCAACGCTTGGTCAATGGTCGCAAACAACTCTGTTTGCCCCACCAGCGTACCGTTAACGTCAAAGGTGGGAGTGCCAGTGACGCCTTTGCTGCGCGCGTATTGACCATCCTCTTGAACTTTTTGGCGATACTTACCACTTGCCATACAGTTATCATATTGGGCGAGATCAAGTTTCAGGTCCTGAGCAAATGCTCGCAACAACTTTTCGGTCATTGGCAAATCGTAATTGGCAAAGATGTAGTCGTGAAATTCCCAAAACCTGCCCTGATCCATAGCGCAGTAAGCGGCTTCCGCCGCCAGGAACGACTCGTCACTGATAAAAGAAAACGGCGTATACGTGAAATAAACCTTGCCTGTTGCCACATACTGTTCAACCAAACGCCGCTCTGACTCGCGCCAGAAAGCCGCACAATGGACACAACGAAAGTCCGAGAATTCCTCTACCTTAACCGGAGCATTAGGATCACCCACCGATGTTGCATTTACCGGCAAACGCGTAATTGGCTCAGGGCGGGTGAATTCGACTGGACGATTGCTCATGATCAGCACGGCCACCACCGCAACCGCCGCCAGCGCGATCAGCACCACTGCAATGATGCGTTTCTGACGCTGACGCTGTTGTTGCAATTCGCGATACGAAACCCGCTTACTTTTAGAAGCACTTTGGGAAGACGGCATTGGAACCTCCTGTAAGAGTAGTCACGTTAATTAGCATAAAGATAAACCAGGTAATCCTCACCCGTGAGACGAAAACCCACCTTCTGATACAAGGCAAGTGAGGCCTGGTTACTTTGCTGAGTATTAACAGTCAACTGGGCGACCCGAAAGGAACGGAAATAACGAATGACGTCATTGAGCAACGCCTGGCCCACACCGCAGCGCTGCCACGAAGGATGAACCGCCAGGCGCGCCAGATGAGCATTCGTGGGACTGAGGGTGCTGAATTGAAACCCAACAATCCTATCTGCAATTACAGCCACGCTGGCATACGCCGCCTGCTGCCAGGAACGATAGATATCCGCGGGACTGTTACGCCATAACCACTCAAACGCACTGGCATCTATGCTTGCCACGGCCTCCAGGTCGTCCATGCCCATAGGACGAATGGAGACCCCCACTCTCCTCAAATCGGTTTCATACTCACACGGGGGATCGTTCAGGCTTCGCCAAAGCGTGACCACGTGTTGATACAAGGTAAAATGCTCTTGTTCCAGCAAGTGTGCAAACCAGGGGCGCAGCGCAATGGCTGCCAGCACATTTTGATGGGCTAAGGTTTCATACACTTTGGGAAAGAGCGCATGCCATGCTTCAGCAGGTTGTTCCCATTCGGAACACGCAAAAAGACGCACCCACGCAACCCCAGGCGGATCCGGTGGACAGGCCAAGGCTGCATCCACCCGCTTACCAGTGAGCAATAACCAAAACGGTTGATGCCCAAGCCAATCCAAGGGAGTACGCCAGTCGAGGTGACGATGAACATAGCGCCCACTTTGTAGGAGTTGACGCAGATGGGCGATATCTTCAGGAGTGGCACGACGAAGTTGACGCTCAATAATCACCGCTGATTTCAATCCTGTATCCTGCCTTACTTAAGGCCCATGACACGCCGAAATACACCGAAAAGCGATTTTAATGCTTTTTCACGGACAGATAGACGTGGTTGGTGTTCCAGGGCATCTTCCATACTAAAAACGGCCGCGATTTGGTTCCCCATCTGCACCTGCAAGGCTGAAATGCGCCGTTTCACCACAGCATAGTTTTCATTGTCCCCCACGGCTTTAAGCCGTTCCGCCGCTTCATGATAGGCTGTTAATGCTTCCCTGGGCCGCCCCAAAGCCTCTAACGCCGCCGCCCGGTTGCCTAATGCCAAGGCTTGGCGATGTTCATCCCCGGCGTGAGCAAAAATCTCCACAGTACCCTCGACACACCGCAATGCCTCATCTGCTCGATTGGCTTGTAACCACGCTACACTGGCATTGTTACGCATTTCGGCCATCTTGAGGACATCCCCCATCGCCTCATAACCCCCTGCAATCCCTTCATAGAGGCGAGCCGCCGTTTCAAAAGCCCCCTGTGTATAGGCCGCTTGGGCTTCTGCTAGTTGGGAAGATAGATCAGGTGTTTTCTCCATGTGTTGGATGACCTCAACTTAATAGGTGATTTCCAACAGAGATTCGGCCACCGCACGCAGTTTATCCGCCGAGAGTTCGCTTAATCGCATGGCCAATTCCAGATATGGGCGATTGACCGGTTTTCGGATAAACGCCTGCAATTCCTCCGGTAACTCCAGAAACTGCTGGATCGCCTGATGACGCAAACGCCACTCTCCCACCGGGCCGCGCTGGTCAAACAGATCCTCCAGGCGCAAATCCAACGCATTTGCGATTAACTCCAACTCAGGCAGTGGAATCGGGTGAGTTCCAGTCTCGTACTGTTCTAGCAAATGCTCATCTAAACCCACCCGCCGCGCTATTTCGCCTTGGGTAAGATTGCGCTGTTGGCGGGCTAAGCGCAAACGGGCCCCAATCATACGCTGACGCAGGCTCAAGAGAGCCTGTAAATTCTCGGGAGGTAGCGGGGGTTCGGCTTCAGAAAGGGCACGATTTTCCCAAAAATGTTCAAGCGGAACATCCAGATAGAAAGCCAGTGTCTCAAGTTGGGGCAGCGATGGCGCCAGTTGTCCGGCTTCCATGGCTTCATACTCCTCTACCGTACAGCCCATCGCTTGAGCACACAGCGCTGTCGAATGATGGCGCGCCAGACGGGCGTCGCGGAGTAGCAGCCCTAGTTTTTTCGTCCGCAATCGCACTTTTTGTTCAAAGAGTGTACCCATGTCTCCTCCCAACCCAATTCCTCACCGCCTGCGACCCGAGATCATCTCGGTCAAATTAGCCCCAAACACCTCAGGCCCCAACTTGAATCCGGCAGCCTCTAACCGCGGGGTAAACATCGGGCGTATTCCAGTAGGTTTCACTTCACCCAAGACCCGGCCATCGGGTCCAATGCCGGTTTGTTCGAAGCGGAAGATTTCATTCATCACAACCGTATCCCCCTCCATCCCCACTACTTCAGTAATTGAGGTCACCTTGCGGCTACCGTCTTTCAAGCGTGACTGGTGGATGATCAAATCAATGGCAGAGGCAATCTGTTGCCGGATAACACGAACAGGTAAATCCATCCCGGCCATCAAACACATTGTCTCCAAACGCGAGATGGCATCCCGCGGTGAATTAGCGTGCAGGGTCGTCAGCGAACCATCGTGACCGGTATTCATCGCCTGCAGCATGTCCAGCGCTTCGCCCCCGCGTACCTCTCCCACTACAATGCGATCTGGACGCATGCGTAATGCATTACGTACTAAATCCCGCACTGTTATTGCTCCCTTGCCCTCGGAATCAGGAGGTTTCGTCTCCAAGCGTACCACATGTTCCTGCTGTAATTTCAACTCCGCGGCGTCCTCAATCGTAATGATTCGTTCATCGGCGGGAATAAACGATGAGAGCACGTTAAGCAGTGTCGTCTTACCGGAACCGGTTCCACCGGAGATCACAATGTTGAAGCGTGCGATCACGCAGGCTCGAATGAACTCCGCCATGGCTGGCGTCAGGGAACCCAACGCAATGAGTTGATCCACCGTCAGTTTGTCCTTCTGAAATTTGCGAATCGTGATCGTCGGGCCATCAATTGCAACGGGTGGAATGACGGCGTTCACCCGTGAACCATCTGGCAAGCGTGCATCCACGGTTGGGCTGTCAGCATCTATCCGCCGCCCTAACGGCAGAACAATTTTCTCAATCAACCGGATCACCTGTTCGTCATCGGCAAACGTGATGTTGGTTTTAATGATCTTACCTTTACGCTCGATATACACCTTTTTAGGCCCATTGACCATAATTTCGCTGATTTCAGGATCATCAACTAGGGGTTGCAATGGGCCAAATCCCAACAGTTCATCCAAAACATCCCGAAAGAGTTGCTCGCGGATTGGGGTAGCTAAGTTGATCTTGAGGCTGGCGTAGATTTGTTGCAAGGCTTGAAGGACGGCTTCACGCCGCTGGTCTCCTTGGATGTAATCTTTACCTTCTAATTCCCGCGCCACTGCATTAATCAAGTGATTCTTGAGTCGAACTAAATCGGGATGCAATGGGGACGGGCTCATAGGACTTCCACTCGTAACCATAGGTCTCTCAATCTTTGCCATCTTCAGAGGATGGAATCAATTCCTCCAATGGGGTAATCCAGATAATTTGTTGTACTTGCAGCGCCAGAAAGTGGGTGCGAAGGATAACCTGTTCACCACATACGTCATAAACCGTGGCCTCGGTTACCGCCAAAAACGCGCCAATCTGATCCAGTTCATCTTTGAGGCGCTCATCTGGACGCACGTGCACCTGTCCCTGAATACGATGTGTGGGGGTCTGGATCACCACATTAACTGGGCGCTTGGTGATCACACGCGTAAAAAATTTGCCCTTTTCATCAAATTGGGTCACCATATAGTCGCTCCACAGATTTACCCTTAGGCACCTGCGTCCTCAGCCGGCATCAAGTAGCCTAAGCCCGGGCGAGTGATAATGTGCTGAGGGTTGTGCGGATCATCCTCGAGTTTTTGGCGCAAGCGTGCAATGCTCACCCAGAGGATCTCTTTATCCTCACGGTACGAATCCCCCCATACTGCAGATAACAATTCCTCGGCACTAAGCACTACTCCAGCGTGTTGAGCAAAATGAATAAGTAGGCGATATTCCGTGGCCGAGAGAAACACTGGGCGGTCTCCCTTCCAGACCTCTGCTCGCGCCAGATCAATCTTCAAGTCTTTGTGGACGAAATAGCGTTTGCTTATCACCTGTTGTTGGGTCTTGGCACGCCGCAAAACCGCCCGCACTCGCGCCACCAACTCCATCGCTGAGAAGGGTTTCACCACATAGTCATCTGCCCCTACGTTCAGCCCTTTGACCCGATCTTGTTCTTCCCCTTTGGCTGTCAAAATGATCACCGGAACATCTGAGAATTGGCGGATACGTTCGCAGGTAGTAAAGCCATCCATGCCTGGCATCATCACATCCAAGATCACCAGATCGGGTTGTTTACTCGTCACCTGCTCAATCGCTTCTGTGCCATCACGCGCGACATAAACCTCATAGCCTTCCGCTTCAAGATTAACACGCAAGAGATGACGATACCGTTGCTCATCATCCACAACCAAGATTTTTGTGCCCATTTAAGCCCAACGCCCTCCTTCCCTATGGCTTCCAGGGCAAAAAGATGCAAAAGATGGTGCCCTCTCCCAATTGCGATTCCACCCAAATTTGACCATAGTGCGCCTGGATAATTTGCCTGCAAATAAACAAACCCAACCCGGTCCCATGAATAGAGGGCTGTACATCAGGCACGCGAAAAAAACGCTCAAAGATTTTTTGACGATACTTTTCAGGAATGCCCGGCCCACGGTCAGCAAAAGCGAGGTGAATGCCTTCAGCATCGGGTGTAATTTTAATAGAAACCGGAGAACCAGGCGCATATTTCACCGCATTAGAAAGTAAATTTTCAAACACCTGCGCCAGACGTTGCGGATCGGCAAAAAGTGGGCTCAGCGGTTCATCGAGTTGAACGCTCACCTCGAGTTCTGGATAACGCAATTTCATGCGTGCCACCACATCACTGAGCAGAGAATCCAGACGTACCGGCTGAAAGTTCATCTTGATCCGCCCGGTCTGCAAACGTGCCGAATCGAGCAGATTATCAATTAATTCCTGCATACGATCGGCCTCTTGATCAATAATGTTTAGAAATTCACGTTGTGTGGCGGCATCCCAGTTAGCGTCCGGGCGTAGCAACGTGGTGGTGTAGCCTTTGATAAATCCCAATGGGGTGCGAAATTCATGCGAGAGCGCCGAGATAAAATCCTCCTGGGCCTGCAAACCGCTATACTGAATTTCCAAACGCGATATCTCGTGTGCTAACCGTTCCCGAAAAATGGCCTGCGCCAACTGCTGGCTAAAAAATTCCACAAAGGGAAACGCCGCCGGATCAAAGGGCGGACCACCAAAGCGGATCCAAATCAGTGCCCCAAGCAGTGTTTCCCCCACTTGGAGAGGTACACCCAACATATAGGGGCGCTGTAAGCGATCTTCGGTGGTGTCGGTTGGTTCTTGAAGGATTAACTGCCGCTGTTCCACCACCTGATTGCTCAGCGCTTCCCCCCAGGCCACATCGGCTTCAGCCGATTTTCCACGTCCGGTTGCGCGAGCAAAGCCAACCTCAAGATTCAAGGTAACCGGATCCAACAAATACACCACCAGATTATCAAAAACAAAATGGGGGCGTATCACCTGAATGGCCTCATCCATCACCTTCCGCCAAGAAGGCGCTTGCCCCAATATACGACTTAGAGCAAAAAGTGCTTCAACCGGTAATACCTGTGGAGTATCACCCACCTTCATAATTGCCTTTCACCTCCTCATTAGAGAACACACGCCGCAAGAGAAATGAAAACCGACTTCCACGCCCTAATTCAGAAGCCACTGAAATTACAGAGTCGTGGGCTTCGATGATCTTTTGAGCGAGTGAAAGTCCCAGTCCTGTCCCTCCATAGCGACGAGTAGGAGAACTATCTAACTGATGAAAGGGCTCAAACAGTTCCTGCAAGCGATTTGCCGGAATCCCAATCCCGGTATCGGTAACGCTTACTTCCACGTGTTCATCCATCAACTCGATGGCCAAGGTAATATGCCCACCAGCCGGAGTAAATTTGATGGCATTATCCAATAATTGATGAATAACCCAACCAATTTTTTCCCAATCGCCGTAAACTAATAACTCCCCGTTTGTGGGGCATCTCAATTCCAGGTCCAAGTGATGATCACAAGCGCGAGGGGATACTTGCTCGATAATCTTGTGACACAAATTGCAAAGATCAATTGGTTCAATTCGAACCGGTAAATTTCCTCGTTCCGTCGTCGAGAACAAGATCAAGTCCTCAATCAAGCGTTCCAAGCGGGCAATCGCCTTCTCCATAGTGAGCAAAGCCCGATGCTGTTCGTCATTCAGTGGTCCCAGATCACCTGATAGCAAAAGTTCATGATAGCCCTTCAAGTGCGTAAGGGGCGTGCGCAACTCATGCGAGATGTTGGCTACAAAATTGGCCTTCAACTGGTTGAGTTCGGAGAGTTTTTGTAATGCCCGTTCTAGTTCTGCCGTGCGCTGCTGTACCCGCTGTTCGAGTTGGGCGTTACTTTCCTCAAGAGCAGTGCGTAATTGAAGCACATACTCAGTGATCGCATGATCCAAAAGGGTCTGGCTGATTTTGCCCAATTCAACTAATAATTGTCCCAACAGGGGTACCTCTCGACCCTGTTCGCGTAATTTTGCCTGGTAATCCAGCACAGCGTCCAAGTCATCTTGCGAGAGAAAGCCGCGCTCAACCAAGTAATCCCCCAAACGAGGCACCAATAATTCGGGTTTAAGGATTGGGGGGGACGAATTCACATCTCTTCTGTCTGCCATACCCACTCTCCCCCCACCATGGTCGCTATCGGGTGTAACTGGTGCAGATCTTCGACAGGCATTTCCCATGGATTCCGTTCCAGAACAATCAAATCCGCATAATAGCCTGACCGCAGGCTTCCGAGACAATTTTCCAATCCTGCTGCATAGGCTGCACCAAGGGTGTAGGCTTCAATCGCTTGTTGAACGGTAACCCGCTCTTGAGGATACCAACCTTCCGGGCCGGGCGTTCCATCCAGACGCCGGCGGGTTACTGCCGCATGAATCCCCCAAAACGGATTGGGGGATTCCACCGGTGCATCCGAGCCGAATGCCAGTCGCGTTCCTTGAGCAAGCAAAGTACGGTAAGCATATGCATAACGTGACCGTTCACCCCAATAGCAGTCGGCCATTTCCATATCTGAGGTTGCATGTACGGGTTGCACCGAAGCAATGAGATTGGCTTGGGCCAATCGCCCGATATCTTGGGGACGCAAAACCTGAACGTGCTCAATCCGGTGGCGCAGGTGAGGTTTTCCAGTGTCATGTTCCCATTGGCGTAACCGTTCTAAACCGGTGAGTACCTCCGCATTCGCACGGTCACCGATTGCATGCACGGCCAGGCCTAAGCCCACCTCTCCCGCCTTACGCCCAATTTCAAATACCTGCTCTGCCTCCAAGAACAGCAGACCATAGTCTTCTCGTCCAAGATAGGGTTCAAACATGGCTGCCGTTTGTGGCCCTAACGCCCCATCGGCAAAAAGTTTAACCCCTCCGATGCGCAACCAGGCATCCCCAAAACCGCTCCCAACTCCAAGCGCAACCGCCTCATCCAGTGCGTCGAGCGGGAGACTCTTGAGCACACGCAATTTCAATTCGCCTTCGCGCCGCAGTCTTTGCAACGCCATAAAACATGTGCGCTGATCAAAATCATGAACGCCGGTTAAACCCATCTGCCAGAGGATTGGCTGAGCCGCTCGGATTGCCTGGGCAACGTCCTCCACCTCCGGTTGAGGGATGCAACGTTGCACTAAATCTACCGCCGCCTCAAATAAGATACCCGTGGGATGCCCTTGCGCATCACGTTGAATCCGCCCCTCCGTAGGATCAGGAGTATCGGGTCCAATTCCGGCCAAGCGCAACGCCATCGAATTGACCCAGGCCGCATGAAGCGACTTGGCAGTGAGAAAAACCGGATGTTGAGGGGCAATAGCATCTAGTTCTTGGGCTGAGCCAAACCCTTCAGGCCATTCGTTTTGGTTCCAACCGTGCCCTAAAATCCATTGGCCGGGTGGGGTCTGAGTCACACGTTCAGCCACCCGACTCAAACACTCTGCCCGAGTCGCCGTAGCACAGTCCACCCGCTGCAAACTAAGCGCCAGATGCTGCAAATGAATATGCGCATCAGTTAACCCCGGCAGGATAATCTTCCCGTTCAAGTTTTGAACCGTTGTGCCCGGTCGAGATAATGCCAAAATGTCCGTCTCACGCCCTATAGCCACAATTCGATCCTGCTCAATCGCCAGGGCAGTTGCGACGGGTTGTTGTGGATCGAGAGTAAAAACACGGGTGTTGCGCAGGATCAGCATACCCTTTACCTCAGCCCAATAAGATCTTTAACAATGTCTCTAATTCCTCATCCGAGTAGAAGCGAATGATCAAGCGCCCCCCTTTCTTTCCCCGCCGCAATGCCACCCGCGTCCCCAGGCGCTCTTCCAGGCGCGATTCTAAATCCCGCACTTCAGGAGGAGCTTCAGAGCGCGCCTTAGATGCTGAACGCTGCCCTTGATAACGTTGCACTAACGCTTCTGTCTGGCGCACACTGAGATTTTGGCGCATCACTACGGCTAAAACCGCTTCTTGCGCCTGAGCGGTGGGAAGCCCTAAGAGCGCCCGGGCATGACCTTCGCTGATTTTCCCCTCAGCCAGGGCCGCCCGGACGGACAAGGGCAATTTGAGCAATCGCAAGGTATTGGTTACCGCCGCTCGGCTCTTGCCAACCTGACGGGCAATATCTTCATGGGAAAGTCCAAAGTCCTCATGCAGTTGACGATAAGCTTCAGCCGTTTCGAGCGGACTGAGATCGGCACGCTGGAGATTTTCGATCAAAGCCAACGCTAGGCGTTGAGCATCACTGGTCGGTCGTATCAGTACCGGTACCATCTCTAGACCAGCCTGACGGGCCGCCCGCCAGCGGCGTTCACCAGCAATTAAGGTATATCGCCCATCTCCCTCCGGGCTGACCAAGAGGGGTTGCAATATTCCATGCTCGCGGATGGACGCCGCTAGATCTTCTAACCCCTCGGCCTCTATCTTGCTTCGCGGCTGATGTGGGTTGGGAACAATCTGGTCAACAGGCACATAAGTTACCCCCCCCTCCGCGGGCGTTCCACTTCCACCGGGGATCAAGGCTTCGAGTCCTTTGCCTAAACCGCCTTTGCGTGTCATGCCGACCCCTGTTGGGTATCAAATACGGGGATCGTTAGCCCATCTCCCTGGAGCAATTCGCGAGCGAGCGCAGCGTAGGCTTTGGCCGCGCTCGACTCAGGAGCATAGATTGATATCGGCATGCCATATGAGGGTGCTTCGGCTAGACGGATACTCCGCGGGATGATGGTTTGAAATACCTGGGTGGGAAAGAAACGCCGCACTTCATTAACCACGTCGACGGCCAGGCGCGTGCGCCCATCAAACATGGTCAAGATCACACCACGTACGCTGAGATCCGGGAAAATCGAAGTTCGCACCCGCTGAATGGTTTGCAACAATTGTCCCAGCCCTTCCAGCGCTAAATACTCACATTGCACCGGGATAATGACACCATCGCGCGCGGCCACAATGCCGTTGATCGTCAACAATCCCAGCGAGGGAGGACAATCTATTAAGATGTAATCATAACGATCAATGAGAGACTGCAGCGCCTGACTCAAGCGGTGTTCGCGTCTGGTAACTTCGATTAATTCAACCTCTGCACCAGCCAGTGCCGGTGAAGAGGGTAGGATGGAGAGTTTAAAACGCGGATTGTGCAGGATATTCGCTCCCGCGGGTTGAAGCCCCAATAGAGTCTCATAAGTACCACTGCGCACAGTGCGTTTATCAATTCCTAACGAAGATGTGGCATTGGCCTGGGGATCTAAATCCACCAATAACACCCGCTGCCCATAATAACCTAAATACGCTCCAAGCGAGATTGCAGAGGTTGTTTTACCCACCCCGCCCTTCTGATTGACAAATGTATACACTCGTCCCATGACACTTACCCAGTTTTAGGGAATAATTTCAATAAGTTTCTCCTGGGCTTCAGCCGGTGTGGGGACCCCTAGAAGCCCCGGTCGTGTCACTGAGATTGCCGCCAGTTGTGTCGCGTAGCGCGCGGCTTCCCAGGGATCGCGGGTTTGATGCAAACGAATAAAAAAGGCCGCCGCGAACACATCACCGGCCCCGGTTGGATCCACTTCTTGCACCATGGGGGGACGAAAATAACGCAGATCACCGTTCCAATATAAGCGCGCCCCCGCCGCGCCCTCGGTCACCACCAACACCCGGATTGACGCCAACATCTCTTCAATAATCATCTCGTTCCCTGCCACATCTTCCACGCTTAATACCGCTGCATTAGCAGCTTCGAGCACATAGCGGGCTTCCGGCCATTCGGTAAAATGCACCCGCCCCCGGGAATCCCACGCCCGTAGCCAACCCTGCGGCGTCAAGCCAATAAACGACTCAGGAAAGGCACGCACCAGTTTGGGATCAACCTCTTGCGCGACCGGTGCCAAATGAACGATGGGCGTCTTCCGCCAGGCCTCTGGGATCATGTTCAATTGCAAAGGCGCAGCAACATGGTGCAGAATCTGTTCTCGACCATGCACCCCGGGTAGGTTTTCAAACGTTGTTGTATGATCTGCTGGCCAGGCCATGACCTGCACCTCACTAAGCAGGCTCAGGTCGGTTTCCGGGTGACATGAGGTCACCACCCCAACGCGCAACCCCATGGCCCGCGCTGTCAGGGCCGCATAGGCCGCCGTGCCTCCTAATACCGGTCCATTGGGGGTCAGGTCTTGGGTAACATGACCAATGACCAGATAATCAATAGGTTGAACAAACAAGGTGTAGCGCATGGTGTCCACAATTATAACGATGCCAAAGACTAAGAGAAGGATTCAACAGAGGGCGGTTCTTCATTTGTCAATGTAGTCTGTAACGCTTCGTCCAGAGTGATATTTTCACGCCGTGCCCCTGGAACCGCTGTGCCACAATATGGGCAAATATTCCAAGCCAGTTCCATTAAGCGCCCGCACTGATGACAGCGCTTGCGCAAGCGGGTATAGCAACTTGGGCATACCACCCAATCCAGCATCACCTTACGCCCACACCCCGGGCATTGAGGCGTCTCCTCAATGGTTTGAAGGAGCGCCTCTTCCTCAAGGCTGCGCTGGTACTCTTCTTCTAATGTATGAGAGGGGCGCAAAATTAGGTAGATCAACACCCCGGGTAGGAACAGCACCGCTGCTACCAGCGTGGCTAGAATATGCACGAGGGGATCACGAGTACGTTGGCGAATATC
This sequence comes from Thermanaerothrix sp., assembly GCF_056331585.1. Classification (NCBI taxonomy): domain Bacteria; kingdom Bacillati; phylum Chloroflexota; class Anaerolineae; order Anaerolineales; family Anaerolineaceae; genus Thermanaerothrix; species Thermanaerothrix sp. Next base: position 29,619 of record NZ_JBWGPQ010000012.1, on the reverse strand, counting down.
ACGGTAGGTCCAAAAGATCAGGCTCAACCATAGCGCAGCTACGAAAGCCGCAGCGAAGCCCGTCAGAATCAGAATAATGTTGCTCAGAACACCCGGATCAAGCATCGGTCATCCTTTGGGATGATTATAGCATGGGTTAAAAGACGCCAAGGGAAAGACTGCGAACCGATCTCGATTGAATCGGTTTTCAAACCTCCCTATAATAAATTGTAGCAAGCGCGGGTGCATTATAAAGGCTCGGTTAGTAGGCATACTACTCGATCTTTGCTTAACAATTAGGGTATAGGGATTATCCTCTCGGCTGGCGTAGGTTTCATGGTCTACTCAATGCGCTGGGCAAAAGTTTTTCAGGAGGGATCTTTGGCCTTCTTTAACGGCATTACAATGTGTTTAGGGGTCTATTTTAGTGGATCTTATCCTGATATCATCGCTGCGCCTTGGAACACCATGTGGGCAGGCATTTGGGCATCGCTCATGGCCATTTTCGGCGTCTGCCTGGGTGTGTTCAATATCTGGATTACGTTCCCCAAAGAGGTAAAAGACTAGAGGGAAGAAAGAATGAGCAGGTACTTTGTTTCTCCTGAGGAGGTTGAAACTCAAGTCTTTGACTGGGGACTAATCAAATGGATGAGTGCCCCTAATGTGACCGGTGCACGGAAATTTAGTGCCGGGGTCGTCTTATTAGCACCCGGCAAGGGTCACATGACCCACAATCATCCGGGAACAGAGGAAATCCTCTACGTCATTTCTGGCTATGGGCGGCAAACCGTCGCCGATAAAACCATGGATTTAAGACCGGGGATGATGGTCTTTATTCCCGAGGGCTTTAACCATAGCACCATCAACACCGGCTGGGAAACCCTCAAACTTATTGCCATTTATGCGCCTCCTGGCCCTGAGATTGCCCTGCGCGAACTCCCCGATTGCCGCATCCTACCACCCGGTGAACTGCCATAACTGACACCAACCTAGCAATTCCATCTTCTAAAACCACTCAGCAGAAGGAGGTACTCTATGACTAAGACCGTAGTGATTGCGGGTGCTTTAGACACCAAAGGCGCAGATTTTTCCTATCTCAAAGAACTGATTGAACGGGAGGGGGTGAAAACCCTGGTCATAGACTTTGGTGTCATGGGTGAACCTGCCTTTCCGCCCGATATTACCCGTGCGGAGGTGGCCCAAGCCGGCGGTGGAGATATTGCTTATCTTGCCACTGGTGAACACAAGGACGAAGCCATGCGCGTCATGGCCGAGGGTCTGGCCGTCGTGGTGCGCCGCCTGTACGACGAAGGGAAATTGGATGGCATCATCAGCATGGGGGGTAGCGGCGGCACCTCCATTGCGACAACCGCCATGCGCGCCTTGCCCATCGGCGTGCCCAAGGTGATGGTTTCTACCGTTGGTGGTGGGGATGTTTCAGCCTACGCCGGTACCAAAGACATCACCTTTATGCCATCCATTGTAGATGTGGCCGGACTCAATCGCATCAGCCGCGTCATTTATGCTAACGCTGCCGGTGCCATCGCCGGGATGGTTAAGATGGAACGCCCATCCGCAGCCGAAGCAAAGCCCATCATTGTGGCCTCAATGTTTGGAAATACCACCCCAGCTGTCAATCATGCCAAAGGCATCCTCGAAGCCGAAGGGTATGAAGTGCTGGTCTTCCACGCCACTGGTACCGGTGGGCGGGTGATGGAATCCCTGATCACGGATGGCTACGCCGTGGGCTCCCTGGATATTACCACCACCGAATTGGCCGATGAAGTCTGCGGTGGCGTCCTCAGCGCCGGGCCGGAACGCTGTCTGGCAGCGGCACGCGCGGGTATCCCGACCGTGTTGGTGCCCGGCTGCGTGGATATGGCCAACTTTTGGGGAATGGACACCGTCCCTGAGAAGTATCGCAACCGCAAACTCTACCAATGGAATCCCAACGTCACCTTGCTCCGCACCAATGTGGAAGAAAACATCAAAATTGGGGAGATGATAGCCCGTGCCGCCAATGAATCCAAGGGTCCAGTGGCAGTTTTGATCCCACTCAAGGGTGTCTCGATGTTGGATAGCCCCGGTGGCGCCTTCTGGGATCCCGAGGCTGATCGTGCCTGCTTCGATGCCATCAAGCGCAATTTACGCCCCGATATTCCTTATATTGAGTTGGACTACAACATTAACGACCCTGAATTCTCCGGCAAGGTCGCCGAAACCTTGCTTGAGATGCTGCGCAAACAATCTCAATAAATCACTAAGGTGAAGGGAGGGATGTTAGGATGGCTTTCACACGTCAAGAAATCCTAAACCGTTTAGAGGCCCAGGTAAAAGCCGGACGCCCTATAGTGGGCTGTGGCGCCGGCACCGGAATATCAGCCAAGTTTGCTGAGGCCGGTGGGGCCGACCTGATCATCATCTACAACTCCGGGCGCTACCGCATGGCTGGGCGCGGTTCATTGGCCGGGTTGATGCCCTACGGTGACGCCAACGCCATTGTGGTCGAGATGGCTTCGGAGGTGCTCCCAGTGGTCAAGAATACCCCGGTGCTGGCCGGTGTCTGCGGTACCGATCCGTTCCGCCTGATGCCGGTCTTCCTCAAGCAACTGAAGGAGATCGGCTTTTCGGGCGTGCAGAATTTCCCCACCGTGGGGCTGATTGACGGCAACTTCCGCGCCAACCTGGAAGCCACCGGCATGGGCTATGATAAAGAAATCGCCATGATCAAACTGGCCCACGAGATGGACCTCTTCACCTCGCCTTACGTCTTTGATGAAGATCAAGCCAAGGCCATGGCTGAGGTCGGGGCCGACATCTTAGTGGCACATGTTGGCTTAACCACCTCAGGGAGCATTGGCGCCGGAGTGGCTCTAAGCCTGGATGAGGCCATTGATCGGACAATGCGCATGGCCGAGGCCGGGCGCAAAGTACGCAAGGACATTATGGTGATCTGCCACGGTGGCCCATTTGACGAACCGGATAACGTGGGTATAGCTCTGAAACGCATGCCCGGTGTGGTAGGCTTTTTCGGTGCGTCCAGCATCGAACGCCTGCCGGTTGAGCGTGCTATTCGGTCTCAAGTTGAAGCGTTCAAGTCCTTAACCCTAGCGTAACACCCCCTATATTGAGAGACTCCATGGCTGATTAGCCTGCCATGGAGTCTCTCATTCGTCGTTAACTCCGGGCTATGCCAAACCTAACAGTTTGCGAATTTCCGGCAACTTGCCGGCACTGCCTAGTTTTTCGTTCTTGTGAGCAATCATCTTAGCATACTCGGCCATGAAAATCTTACCGATGGGACGAAAATCTACTACTTCGGGGTGCTCTTTCAGGTATTCGCGATGCACGCGGACCCACACTAAGCGCCCATCGGTATCAATATTGACTTTAGTCACCCCTAATTCCGCCGCGCGCTTGAAAAGGTTCTCATCCACCCCCTTGGCGCCTTTGAGGTTTCCACCCGCTGCGTTAATCCGCTCAACCTCCTCCTGAGGAATTGAACTCGCACCATGTAACACCAAGGGGAAGCCGGGTAAGCGCTTCTGAATCTCGGCCAGGACATCAAAGCGCAGAGTCTGTGCCCCGGAGAACTTATACGCCCCGTGGCTGGTGCCAATCGCTACCGCCAGCGAGTCACACCCGGTCCGTTCAACAAATTCTTTGGCCTTATCGGGATCGGTTAATTTCGCCCCGGCCTCATCCACCGCTACATGTTCCTCAACCCCTCCCAACTGCCCCAATTCTGCCTCTACCACCACGCCCTTGGCATGAGCGGCCTCGACCACACGTCGAGTAATGGCCACATTGGTCTCAAAGTCCTCGTGGCTGGCGTCTATCATCACTGAGGAATAAAATCCACTGTTGATCGCGTCATAGCAGGTTTCTTCATCGCCGTGATCCAGATGCACTGCAAAAATGGCTTCGGGGAAGAGGGCATCTGCAGCACGAATAATGGCCTCGAGCATAGACTTATGGGTATAAGACCGTGCTCCCTTACTAATTTGGATGATAAACGGTGCTTGGCTTTCAATGTTACCGCGGAACAACCCCATCGCTTGTTCCAGGTTATTGATGTTATAAGCCCCAATTGCATACTTGCCATAAGCGGCTTCAAATAATTTCTTGGTGGTGACGATCATGCCTTTTTCTCCTTCCTGAATAGGTTTTATATGAGCCAAACAGGTTGTATTGACAAGGAATTGCTCATATTATATCCACAAATCCTGCCCAGGGTGAGGAGAATCGGCTATACTTGAAGACGTTATTCCTAATTCGTGTGGAGCAAATATTAGAATGAACGACTCCTTTCCTCTTATCCACGAAAATGACTTCGAAACAAAAGTCTTATCCTCACCTCTCCCCGTCCTGGTTGAATTCAGTGCTGTTTGGTGCGGCCCTTGCCGCCGCTTAGAACCAGAACTGCATAAACTGGCCGAAATGCTCGGTAACCGCGTCCAGTGCTATAAGGTTGACGTGGACGAAAATCCCAACCTGGCATTTCGCTATCAGATCCTTAGTGTGCCCACGGTCATTCTATTTCAAAACGGCGAGCCCCGCGGGCGCATTAACGGTTACCAGCCTTACCCTAGATTAGTAGAAATCTTCTCGCCTCATTTTGATCTCTAAAGCACCCTCTTTCGGTTAAGGCATCATGAGCGCTCCTTCCTCTACCCTACCGTTTGGCCTGTGGCCCAGCCCCATCAACAGCGCCTTCCTGGCCTATCGTTTGCGCTTTGATGATGTGCAATGGAGCGGTGATGGTCAACACCTTATCTGGTTAGAAGGCCGTCCCAATGGCCAAGGCGTGCTGGTCTCAGCCCCCATCGGTGGTGCACCCCGTGACCTAACCATAGAACAATGGGTACGTGGCGGTGTGGGCTATGGGGGCGGCGAGTTTACCGTTTGGAAGGATCAAATCATCTTCGCCGAGAAACAGGGGCGCCTTTATCACTGTGGGTTACATCACCAAGCACCTCAGCCCCTCACACCCGCGTTCGGTTTTGCGGCGTCACCTGTGATTTCTCCAGATGGGCAATGGGTGGTCTACGTATGGACGGATCATCAGACTGACCTGCTGGCGTTAGTAGATCGAGAAGGCCATTTGTGGCCGATGAAACTGGTTCAAGGAGCGGATTTCTACATGCAACCCGCCTGGCATCCTAGCGGGCAGATGCTGGCCTGGATCGAATGGTATCACCCCAACATGCCCTGGGAAGCGACCTGGCTGAAAATCGGCACCCTTGAAGGCACTCCCCCGCACCTAATCAGTGAGGAACCCCTGGCCGGCGATGGCAGTCTTACGGTTACCCATCCACTGTTTTCGCCGGATGGACGCTTCTTGACTTACATTGTTAATCACGGTGACTGGGATCAGTTAATCCTGCTCGATCTACAAACACGCCAGCGCCGCATCTTGGTTGAAGGGGATGGCGTTCTTCTGCGTTATCCCGCTTGGGTGCAAGGGATGCGCTCGGTGGGATGGAGTCCTAATGGGCAACGCCTCTATTATCTGCGCCATTACGGGGGTCAGGCAACCCTCTGGTGGGTAGACACTGACCAGGGACAATCCCACCCCATAGATACTGCCCCTTATACCTGGCTAGCCCAATTGGCTGTCTCTCCGCAGCACGATGAATTGGCCGTGTTAGCTTCCGCCCCCGATATTCCCGACCGCATCCTGCGCTGGGATGGCGAGCGCTGGCATATCGTCGCTCACAGCGACAGTGAACACCTCCTGCCGGAGTACCTTCCCCGCCCTCAGCACCTATCCTGGCAAGCGGAAGACGGTCTAATCGTCCATGCCTGGTATTACCCGCCCACCCATCCACATGTGCGGGGTGAAGGGTTGCCTCCCGCCATTGTCAATGTCCACGGCGGCCCTACCTCGGTGGCTTATGTGCGCTACAACCCAGAAATTGCTTACTTCACCTCCCGCGGCTACGCTTGGGTAGAACTTAATTACCGTGGCAGCAGCGGGTATGGACGTACGTACCAGGACGCACTTCGCGGCCGTTGGGGGGTAAGCGACGTCGAAGATGCCGTCGCGTTAGCCAACCTTTTGGAAGAACAAGGCCTGGCGGATGGAAAACGACTGGTTATCCGTGGCGGCAGTGCCGGCGGTTACACTGTGCTGAACGCGCTTGCGCGTTACCCCGAACGCTACCGTGCCGGTCTTTGCCTCTACGGGGTCAGCAATCTATTTACCTTGGCTATGGAAACGCACAAGTTTGAATCCCACTACACCGATACCTTAGTAGGCCCCCTGCCTCAAGCCGCTCAAATCTATCGTGAGCGTTCCCCCATTTATTATGCCAACCAAATCCAGCGCCCCTTGGCTGTATTTCAAGGGGCCGAGGACCGGATGGTACCTCCCAATCAGTCTGAAACTATTGTTGAGGCTCTACGACGGCGGGGTATTCCCTGTGTTTACCGCCTTTACCCTGGAGAGGGACACGGCTTTCGAAAAGCCGAAACGCTGACGGATTATCTCCAAACGGTTGAGGCATTTCTTAAAGAACACGTTCTCTTCGGCGTCTGACCTCGAGCCAGAGGTCAAGCAGTAAAATCGTCGCCCTCTTCGCCTTCTGGGATCACTGCCTCCACCGGTGGAACAACCTCGCTATCCAGACGGTGATCTACGCGGCTGTAATGTCCGCGCAACTCATCCAGTATGGTGCCTTCCCACAACGGCACACCGTCAAAATAGGCCGCCCGACCAATCATATGGGCAGCCACGGGCACGGTGAGCAATAGAAACATAATGATAGCCAGAACCCGCACCGCAATGCTAAACTCGTTGAAATAAACCGCCGCCGCCAGCATCACTAGACCGCTGCCCAGGGTCGCCGCTTTGGATGTGGCGGACATGCGGGTATACAAATCCGGCATACGCAATACGCCTAAACTGGCCAAGAACATGAACGCTGCCCCTCCGATCATAAGTACATCCACTAAAATTTCGCGCACCATCACACCCTCCGCTCAATGTAGTACGCAAAGGCTACCGTCCCCAAGAACGAGACCAAAGCCAGGATGATGGCCACATCCAAAAAGGCAGCCTGATCGTTCAAGATGGCATACGTGGCAATAATCCCGATCAACAGAGTTACCATCAAATCCAAAGCCACAATCCGATCTGGAAGGCTAGGACCGCGGAATAGGCGAATGAACGTCAGAATCATCCCCCCAGTTAAAACTGAAAGGATAAGTATTGCAACCAGGGTAAGGCTCATGTCTCAAACAACTCCTTGATACGACGCTCGTAACCTTCTTTAACTTCGCGGCGAATTACATCGGGGCTTTCAAGGAACAGCGTATGTAAGAAGAGGGTCCTTAAATCGTTCGAAATATCCACCGAAAGTGTTCCCGGAGTCAAGGTAAGCATATTGGCCAAAAAGACTGCGGCTGAGCGATTGCGTAATGACAATGGCACAGCCACAATAGCGGGACGTAAATGCTTTTTGGGATCGCGTGAAAGCACGATCCGCGCCACACGCAAGTTCGCCAACACCAATTCCCGCAAGTAAAATCCCAGAAACAAGAGAGCCAGTGGCATCTTGCGGAAATAATTTGGTCCGATTTGGCGCGCCGTTAACCAGAGGGCAAAGTAACCCAAAATGAAACCAAAAACCAACGTGGACACATCAAACTGTCCCATCAAGGCCGCCCAAGCTAGTGCCAGCAGGACGTTGAGCAAGAGCAAATTCACGGTATACCTCCCATTACGGCGGCGACATAGGTACCTGGATCCAGTAACTGCACTGCGGCGCGCAGCGCAAACGCATACAGGGGCTCTGCCCAAAGGCCCAGCACAATGGTAATCAGCCCCATCACCACAATTGGCGCTATCAGTGCGAAACGCTGTCCCCACGACCCGGAAAGGGGCCTCAACACACTCTCGGCGGGCTTCCAAAAGGCTTCCTGCCAAATCTTAGTCATGGAGAACAGCGTGAGCAGGCTCACACCCAGTGAAACGCCCACAATCACCCCTTGTCCCTGAGCCAAACCTGCTTGGACCAAGGCCAATTTGCCGAAAAAGCCCGAGAGCGGCGGGATGCCGGCCAGCGAGAGGGCTGGCATGAGAAACCCCAGTGCCAACCAGGGATATGTTCGGTATAACCCACCTAAGCGGCGCAAGTCAAACGTCCCCCCTAGGCGATACATCACCTCAGCGATCAGAAACAACACGGCTTTAGCCATAATTACATGCACCATAAAGTACAGGGTAGCCGCTAATGAGGATTGGCTGAAAAGCCCTAATCCCATCAAGAGATATCCAATCTGACTGATAATGTGAAAGGAAAGAAGGCGACGGATATCATATTGCGCGGCAGCCCCCAACACGCCAGTTACCATGGTCAAGCCCCCTAACACCAGTAGCAGTGTATGTGTAAACGCGACATCGGCCAGGAAGAGCAACGTGAATACACGCACTAACGCGTACACCCCTACCTTGGTCAACAATCCTGAGAACAAGGCCGTTACCGTTACCGGTGGCGTATGGTAAGACGCCGGTAACCAGAAAAAGAGGGGAAAGACCGCGGCTTTGATGCTGAAAGCCACCATATACATAACCGCAACGGTGGTCACCAGATCCGGCGCAATGGTAGTGCGCAGACGGATGGAAAGATCCGCCATGTTCAGCGTGCCGGTGAGACTGTACAGCACCGCGGTCGCAGTGAGAAACAATGCCGAAGAGAGAAGATTCAAGATCACATATTTCAGCGCCCCTTCCAGTTGCGCCCGCTCGCCTCCCAACGCAATCAGCACAAACGAGGCCATGAGCATGACCTCGAACCACACATAGAGGTTGAAGATATCGCCAGTAATGAACGCCCCGCACACCCCCATAAGAAGGACAAAAAATAAGGGGTAAAATCCAAAGCGCAGTCGTGCTTCATCCATGCTACCAAGCGAGAAAATGGCAATTAGCAGAGCCAGACCGCTCGCTACAGTCACCATCAGCGCACTGAGACGATCCACCACCAGCGAGATACCATAAGGGGGTGGCCAGTTCCCGACCTGCACAACCCGAATTCCCTCTCGCTCCACCAGTCCAAGCAGCGCCAAACCACATCCCAAGAGTAAAGCACTTCCAGAGACTGCGACAACCCGCTGCCAAACCAGTTTATGCCAGGCGAGCAAGGTCAGGATAGCAAGGAACAGCGGTAAAATGAGGGGCGAAAGCACTAAGTAATCTGCCATCAATGTTCCTCCACCTCGTTGTCTTCATGATAATGATCGGGGTGATAACGGGGTTGAATGTCCGTATCCCGTAACTGGTTTAGATCACTGGTGCCCAAGGTCTGATAGACCTGGCGCATTAAGGTAATGGCAAATGCCGTAACGCCAAAACTGATCACGATTGCCGTCAGGATCAAGGCTTGGGGCAAAGGATCTGCATATGGGGGTTGTAATGCTGTTGCTCCCATTGGGATGAGCGGCGGGCGCCCACGCACCAAGCGCCCCAGAGTAAATATCAGCAAATTGATGGCATTGCTGAGAATAATCAGCCCGATCAACACCTTGACCAAATTGCGTCGCATCATTAGATAGAGCGAAATGGTAAATAGCACTCCCACCAACAAGGCTAGGGCTGGTATCATCTCAATCCTCCGCCAGGGTAAATAAAATCAGCAGCGTAGTTCCCATCACCGTCAGATAAACTCCGATATCGAAGATCAACGGTGTGCCCACCTTGCCAACTACCGGCAGTGCTTGCTTCCACCACAGTCCGGTCATGAACGGTTGCCCCGCCAACCAAGCCACCATAGCACTGCTCAAGGCAACCAATAACCCTGCGGCGATCAACACCCGCGGCTCAACGCGGAGCAATTCACGGGCAGCGGCCACCCCCTCCGCAATCATATAGAGCACAATCGCCACGGCTGCCACCAGGCCACCAACAAAACCGCCTCCAATCTCATTGTGTCCGCGCAAGAGTAGGAAAACCGAGAATACAATGAGCAAGGGCATTAAATAACGCGTGGCAACGGATAAAATCTCAGAGCGTCCTTTCATGTGCTACCTCTTCCTCTTCCTCGCTTAACCCCTCAAAATGAACCGCCAAATGCCCCAACGTCAAACGCACCAGGGCATAGACCCCAATTCCAGCCAGGGCAAGCACGGTAATCTCGCCCAACGTATCTAAGCCGCGAAAATCCACCAGAATTACATTGACCACGTTTCGGCCGTTGGCTAGAGGCAGGCTGTTTTGAGCAAAATAATCGGAAATATGGGGCACCAGGGGACGCGCGGTCACAATCAAGACAATGGCGGTCATTAAGAACCCACCCCCGATTGCCACCAATAAGTCTAGGAAACGGGTTGGAGAAGGGGCCAAACGAGTAAATTTGGGCAAACGGTAAACCACCAGTACAAAAAGGATGACCACCAGCGTCTCGATGGCAAACTGCACCATCGCCAGGTCAGGGGCGGAATAAATCAGATAAACCGCCACCAATCCATATCCAATCACCCCCATGGTGGCTACCGTAGCCAAGCGGGAACGTAAACGGGGGATGATCACAGCCGCAGCGATCATTAATGCCACAATGGCCCCTTCATAAAAGCGGATTTCTCCCCACCCTCCAACACCCAACCAGGTCAACCGGCTGAATAACGTAAAACCGGTAAGCCCTACGGTGGTTAGGATAACCGTCATCACATAGAGTCGCAGATAGCCGTTCTGAATCAAGCGCGTCTGCCAGGCCGCAAAGCGACGCAGGCCGTGAAAGAGATACTCATATATCCGTGCTGGCCCAAAAGGAGCGAGAACCTGCCAAAGCCACCCACCCTGCCAGAGCCAGCGATAACCTGCCCAACCCAACCCTCCAAGAAGCATAGTAAGTAGACTCAGTCCAAACACCGGCGTTAATCCATGCCAGAGCACCAATTTGACCTTCAGTGAGTGTTGGAGAACGCTCTGAGCCGCGCCCTGAACCAACGGGGTGACAAAAAGATTCGGAAATAGACCGCCCAGGAGTCCCAAAGTACTCAACACCAGCGGTCCCAGCCAGAACGCAAGTGAAACCATATGTGGCTCATGAGGGAGATCACGTTGACGTTTCCAAAACGGCCCCACCGCGATCAGCCCCGCCACCACAAAAGTCAACGCCCCGGCCAGGATCGCCCCGCCCAAAGGCAACGCAGAGAGCCAAGTGCCTTCCGCCAGGGCTTCATAGAAAACCTCTTTGGCCAAAAACCCCAATGCCGGCGGTAACCCAGCCATGGAAATTCCGGCCAGTGCTGCTGCCAGCGTTACCCATGGCAGAACGGGCGCCAAGCCACCCAGGCGTTCAACATCACGGGTGCCAGCACTGTGATCCACCGCACCTGCCACCAGAAATAACGCCCCTTTATAGAATGCATGCGCCAGGATATAAAGTGTCGCCCCCTTGACCGCTAAATCGGTGTTTAACCCCAGTAGTAAGGTCATTGTCCCCAGTGCGCCAACGGTCGTGTAAGCCAGCAAACGCTTGAGATCACGTTGGCCTATGGCTAATAATGCGCCTGTCAACATCGTTACAAAGCCCACACCGCTCACCAGGGTTGACCAGAGCGGTGTTCCGGCTAGAACCGGGGTGAGACGTGCCAGTAAAAATATCCCCGCCTTGACCATGGTGGCCGAATGCAGATACGCGCTCACCGGGGTTGGTGCCGTCATCGCATTGGGGAGCCAAAAATGAAAGGGGAAATGAGCCGATTTGGTGAACGCCCCGATCAATATCAGAAGCAAAGCACTGGTATAGAGTGGGCTGGAACGGACGACTGCGCCATTTTGATTGATGACGCTTATCATTCCACTACCAACCATCTGGCTTAAGAGCACCAATCCGGCCAAGAGGGCCAGACCACCTCCGGCGGTAACTAATAAGGCTTGCCAAGCTGCCGCGCGCGAGGTGTAGCGCTGATGATCAAAGCCAATTAAGAGGAAGGACGTGATGCTGGTCAACTCCCAGAAGACAAAAAGAAGAACCAAATGGTCACTGAGCACAATCCCCAACATAGAGACCATGAACAGGGTGATAATGATGAAAAAACGTCCCTGGTAAGGATGCCCAGCCAGATAACCACCTGCGTAGATAATGACCAACGCACCGATTCCGGTGACTAAAAGGGCAAATAAAAGCGCTAGCCCATCCAGGCGAAACGCCAGATCAACCCCCAGAGAGGGTACCCAAGCGTATCGCTCCTCAATCACCTGCCCCTGGATCAAGATGGTTGGTGCTTGGGTCAAGAAATAACCCAACCATCCCAGCGGTAACAGAGCAATAAGCCACCCACTATGGGCTTGAAAACGACAGTATAACACTGGAATTAACGCCGCAAAGAAAAATCCAGATAGGACAATAACCAGCATCCTCCCTCCTTTCCTGTTCTTTTTTTTCTACACGCAACAAGTGGCATAAAATTACAGGAGGATACCCGGCTTGTCAAGGTAGTTGGTCGGTTTCTTTTGGATAAGTGCCTTACCAAATCAGAAAACGAAGAACGCGGCCCTATTGATCGCCATCCGGGGTAACCGACACATGTTTGGGTGGTGTTACCTTGCCGTGAAACTGGGGCAGGAAAGGCCAACTCGTCGCCAAAATGTCCTCAAGCACGGCTTCAGCCCGGTTCAAGCGCGGCCCCAGGGGATGGGTAATCAACGCTTGGTAAGCCGCCTCAACATCCCCTTCTGCCGCTGCACGCACGGTGAGTATTTCATAGGCCTTGACCGTTGTCACCAAACCAAAGGCAAATAGCGGCAAAGGCTGTGCTGGCAAAGGTTCAATCCCCTGGCGTGAAACGCGCGCCGGTAATTCCAACACCCATTGCGCATCCCATCCCTTAACCGCACCGCGATGGGGCACGTTGACCACGTGGACTTCGCCCAGGTTGTTGTAATGGGCCGAAATTAACTGAGTGGCAACGGTGGAATAGTAGGCTCCCCCTCGCCGCATCAAGTCAGGTGGTAAATCTACCAGCGTAGGATCTGCATATTGCTTAAGCAATTGAGTCTCAATTTGCATCACCTGCTCAGCGCGCGAGGGTGGCCAGTGTACTTGTTCGTGCAGTTTTTCGTCGGTGTGATAGTAGTAATGCAGATAATAGTTAGGGATCATATGTGTGCTTTCCAGGTAACGCGGCTCCCACTCCGGGTGTTCCTGCCCCCTGGCTTTCTGAATGAACGCCCTCAACACGTAACGCCAGAAATCCTCCCCTTCTATGGTTAGCCCATAATGCCACGTTAGATGGTTTAGCCCTAATGTCTTCAATTCCGCCTGCTCGGGAGCAATCTCTCTCCCCATGCTTTCCTTCAACAGTGCCAGGAATTGCATTTTAGCTGTATAGGGGACATTGCAAACCCCCACCGCCCTCACTTCGGGTACGTACCGGTTGAGGGCTTCCACAATCAACCCAGCTGGATTAGTGAAGTTGATCAGCCAAGCATCTGGGGCCACGGCTTTCATCTCGCGCGCAATGTCCAAAATAACCGGGATGGTGCGAAGGGCTTTTGCCAGCCCCCCAACCCCAGTGGTTTCTTGCCCAATTAACCCATGCCGTCGTGCCAGATATTCGTCCTGCCGTCGCGCTTCCATCTGTCCGACTCGGAATTGAGTGCATACATAAGCTGCACCCGCCAGCGCTTCACGCCGGTCGGTCGTCAGGACAACCCGAAACGGGCGTCCATGGGCTTCCACCATGCGTTGAACGAACCCGCCCACAATTGCCAGACGATGCTGATCCACATCCATGAGCCATAATTCGCGCAGCGGCAATTGCGCTGTCCGCTCCAGAAATCCCTTGACCAATTCCGGCGTATAGGTCGAACCACCACCAATGACGGCAATCTTCATATCCCACCTCACTGAAAAGACATCACAGTCTGTTGCAGGTTTTCCAACGCTTGCTGGATACGGTTCCGAGGCATTCGAACCACTTCCATCGCCAGCACAACAGCCCCCACCACCGGCAAAGTGGGTAACAGGAGTAGACGAGCCTTTGGTACTGCCTCCAGCACAACCGGCCTCACGAAATCGGCCAATGCCGGTTGATTCTTAAACATGCTTCCGATCAAAATGATATCTGGAGCTAAGTGAGTCATGTTCAGTCGCCGTGCCACGCTAACCACCATGGCTCCCAATTCACGGCCAGCCCAGTCTAATAACGCCAAGGCAACCTGATCGCCCTCTCGGGCACATTCAAAGACCAGCGGGGCAGCCTCTGCACTCAAATGATAGTACCCACGACAAAGACCTTCAATTAAGTCCCCCAGGTCCTTTGCCCCGGTTTTTTGGATAAACAAGGGAGTTAGCCCCGTGGGCTGCCCGCGTCCGGTCCATTGATACGCTACAAAATGGATTGCCCGCGCCACCAATTCCGTGGCGCCGGCATATTCCCCCATTAAATCCCCATAACCCGTCATGTGGGCATAGTCCCCTTGAGGGTTACGTCCCCAGCAATTACACCCAGTACCGGAAACTAAGGAGATCCCCCAGCCACGAGGACTGATAAGTAATCCCAGTACGGCGTCATTCACAATATCGAGAGGCAAATCGGGACCCAACACAGGATAAAGCGCCTTCAGAAGACCTATGCGTTGAGAAGGCCAATCAAACCCCGAAATGCCCACCCCTGCCGCCCGCAAATCAGGCGGCGAAAGACCAGCCACCGCTAGTGCTTGCTGCGTAGCCTGGGCAACGACCTGCTGAAAAGCCGCTATTCCGACCACATCCGGGTTACCACCCCCTGCCTGACCCAGCCCCAACACTTGCCCATCCGCCGTGGTCACCATCACCTGGGTCTTACTTGATCCAACATCTACGCCCAAAAAATAATCCATCATTTAAGTCTGACCTTTTTTCAATTTTAACAAATCTTCTTCAATCCCCCCATCCTGAACGCCCACACATAGGACACACGATGCAACCCCTAACAAATTGGGATATAATGGATTTAACTAGTAAATAATTACCGCCCCATTCACAGCCTCCCCGGGTTTTAAGTGTCACAATCTTACAGGTAATGGCCATGTCACCCTTTGATTCTCCCCACAGTTTGAAAGCCGCTTTACGAGCGCAGAATTATATCGCCAGCGATGAAATTGCGACCGTGCTTTACCTCAGCCACGCCCTGGGCAAACCCGTGCTTACCGAAGGCCCTGCTGGTGTGGGCAAGACTGAACTGGCAAAAGCCTTGGCCGGGGCAACCGGTTATCCTTTGATCCGCTTGCAGTGCTACGAGGGCTTAGACGAAACCAAAGCTCTCTACGAATGGGAATACGCCAAGCAAATGCTTTATACCCAGTTGTTACGAGATAAACTACAAGACCTTCTTTCCACTAGCGAGACTTTACGTGAAGCCGCCGACCGCCTGGCCCAGGAGGAAGATGTTTTCTTCTCCCTACGGTTTTTACTTCCACGCCCCCTGCTCAAGGCCATTCTGGCCGATACCCCGACCGTGCTACTGATTGACGAAATTGACCGTGCCGATGCCGAATTTGAAGCCTTCTTGCTCGAAATTTTAAGCGACTTCCAGATCAGCATTCCTGAAATTGGTACCCTCACTGCCAAGCACCACCCTTTGGTGGTGCTCACCAGCAATAATACCCGTGAATTGAGCGAAGCCCTCAAGCGCCGCTGCCTCTACCTGTTTATAGGCTACCCAACGTTGGATCAGGAATTGGCTGTGGTACGCCTCAAGGTGCCGGAACTAAGTCCTAAACTCGCCCGTCAAGCCGTGGAATTGGTGCAACGGTTGCGCAACATGGATTTACGTAAGGCACCCAGCATCAGCGAAACCCTCGATTGGGCAAAAGCCCTGGTTTCTTTGAATGCCTCTGCACTGGACGAAAAGACGCTCGAAACAACATTGAGCGTCTTGCTCAAGCACGAGGCTGATTTACAACGGGCGCGCCGTGCGTTCGTGCACCCCGATGATGAAGAACCCCGTCCTCCACGTCCACCTGCGCCGCGCCCGCGGTGGCAGAATTGATGGATTGGGCTCAATCGTTGTTGAGGATAGCCCTATGGAACGGCGAATGGTTCAATTTATTGCCGCCCTACGTGCCAGTGGGGTACGCATTAGCCTGGCCGAAAGTACCGATGCTTTCCAGGCCGTAGAGCAGTTAGGCGTTCAAGACCGCGAACGGTTTCGCCTTAGCCTCCGGGCCACTTTGATCAAAGAGGCGCGCGATATCCCCGTCTTTGAGCGACTCTTTCCGCTTTTCTTTCAATCTCAAGAACCGCCTCCCTTACAAAACGTCCTCGGTACGTTAACAGCCCAGGAAGCGCGCCTGCTGGCCGAAGCCCTGCGCCAATTGTCCCAACATCTTCAACACATGATACAAAAACTGCTTGCCGGGCAGCCGCTTTCGCCCCAGGAATTAGAACAACTGGATATGCTTTTCAATGCCGAGCCCCCCACAGATCCTCGTTATCGCAACTGGTTGGCACGTCAATTCGAGGCCGCATTGCATTTTGACGAAGTACAAGAAGCCCTGGAAGGTCTGCTTCAGCGCTTACGCGAGTTGGGATTCAACCGCCACAAGGTGGATCAAATCCGCCGTGCCCTTCAGGCCAACCTCCGTGCCATGCAGGCCCAATTGCATCAGCATGCCGGTGAACGCATCCTCGACGCCATGGTCAAAAACCCTCGCCAGCCTTCCAATGACGGTTTGCTCAACCGCCCCTTACAGCACCTAACCCCGGATGAAATGCACCGTCTGCGGCGCGAGGTGCAACGCTTAGCCACCGCCCTGCGCACTCGCCTGGCGCTACGGATGAAGCGTGCGCGGAACGGTCAACTCGACCCTAAAGCCACCCTGCGCGCCAGCCTGAAGTACGGCCTTATTCCGCTTGAACTGCGTTATAAAGACCACGCCCTCAAGCCCAAACTGGTGGTGATCTGCGACATCAGCACCTCCATGCGCTTTTGCTCCGAATTGATGCTCAGCCTGCTTTACGCGCTCCAAGACCAAATCGGCCATACCCATGCATTTGCCTTCATTGATCATCTGGAATACATCTCACCCGATTTTGAGCGTCTGCCCCCCGAAGAGGCGATCATCCAGGTGCTCCAACGCATGCCTCCCGGTTACTACAACACCGATTTAGGGTTTGCACTGACCGAATTCGATCACCACTACCTACATACCTTAGACCAACGCACAACTCTGATCCTCGTGGGCGATGGACGCAATAACTACAACGACCCACGCGCCGATTTACTCGAACGCTTTGCCCGCCGGGCGCGCAAGGTAATTTGGCTGAATCCCGAACCACCCTGGCTATGGGGAAGCGGCGACTCTGACATGCCCCGTTATTTACCCTATTGCACCCATGTCTTTCAGGTCGCCAACCTGAACCAACTCACCGCCGCCGTGGATCACATGCTCACGCATTAAAGCGTTGGTAGGGATTTAGGTACTTGCAGAAACGATTCCAGTAATTCCAATGCTTCAGGCACATAGCGCCGCCCCAACCCGATGCGGAAGTGATTGCCCCGATCCTCAAATAAGGTACCAGGCGCCAGTAACACGCCGGTCTTCATCACTAGGGCATCGCAAAATTCTTCGACATCCCCTTCTAACAAACGCGGAAAAGCCACCGAGCCGGCCTGAGGCGGTACCCAGGCAAACTGCTCGCTGTGGCGCTGAAAGAACTCCGTCCAATGCTCCAGATTCTGGCGTAGGATGTCCCGATTGCGTTCTAGTAGAACCTCCCGATGTTTAAGAGCCACCTCAGCCAGCATCTCAGCCGGTGCACTGTTGCAAATGGTAAGGTAATCCTTGACCACAGCCATCGCCTGAAGCACATCCGGGCGATGCGTGGCGATCCACCCAATGCGCAGCCCCGGCAATCCGTAGGCTTTCGACATGACTCCAAGGGACACCGCATTGGGGTTA